>JAFDAT010000547.1 GCA_019313725.1 Deltaproteobacteria bacterium | reverse complement strand
CGAAAGATAAAGGTATAATCGTCGATGATTTCAATCTCTTCGATCTCGTCCAGGGGTGCGGCCATGAGGTTGGCATTGGACGGGTTGGCGCACTGTTCATAGGTAAATTTGACATCGTGGGCGGTTAAAGGGTCTCCGGTATGGAACGTATTGCCCTTGACCAGCTTAAACTTGATGTCTTTGCCGTTTTCAAGGACCTCGGCCGATTCGGTCAATGACCTTTCAAAGGTTCGTTCCCCGGTATAAATATCTGTCATCATCAGTATCTGATGCATGGGCAATATTGCCGGGATTTCAATGCCAGTTTTGAGCTGCAGCATGTTCATGGTACCGGGATCATACTGCAGGCCTATTTTTACGACATCATCCGGACCGGCTAAAACCCCGGCAGCGGTGAAGAACGCGACACAGAGAACCAATATTCCGATCGTTGAGACCCGATTTTTCATACCTTGCCCTCCTTGTGGATTGGTTGTGGTGCAATGATGAATGAATAGTTTAATGTGAATGCAATTCAATTTCTTATCGATTCTTGCTATTGATGTGTCAAATCTTGCTTTTAACCAGAGTTTTGGCCGCAAAGCCGGTAACAGACGAATGCGCTATTGCATCAATGGTTTTATGGGCAGGCAGAGGTCAGCGAGTACGCGCGCAGTTGCAGATGGTTCCGGGTAATCGTAATATAGTGTGTAAGCGGGACGGTCATCAGGCTGGTAGTCGCTTTTGGCCAGCCAGTTGAGCAGAAAGTTCAGCCACGCTTCCTCCTGGAGATGTGTGTCAATGTCGCACCGGTGAACGGCGAAATCCCCACCCGGAAGCGATTGGATGTTGACCCATCGGTCGGCCACCGTAGACACAGGCACCGTGATACAGGCATCGTTGATCAGTTTTTCCGGGGGTGTGAAATAGGGACTGTTCCAGACAACCAGCATAACCATGGCCCCATCATCGATGGCGCCCCTGGAATCGGCCCACTGCAACAGGCGTTTGAACATGGCATCACCAGTTTTCATCGATGGCGCCCCTGGAATCGGCCCACTGCAACAGGCGTTTGAACATGGCATCACCAGTTTTAAGACTGATTGGGCCCCAGTTCCGAATGTAAGCCACGCGATAGGGCGGCAGCTTTTGGATGGTCACCTGCATCTCGGGTGATGCGGCCAGGCGCTTTTCCAGAGAACCTTTGAGTTGAGAAATATAGTCCCTGGACAAAACTGTTTCTTCTGACGATTGTGCATCGATCTTGCGGCCGTCGATCGCCTGCATCCTTTTCAGCACACGCTCCCAGTTGTGCTCAGATCTCGCCTGGGAAGGGGTCATGCTGTACTGCGCCTTGAAGGACCGGGCAAAGTTCTGGGAGCTTGAGAAACCAGTGTCCAGCGCGATGTCGGTAATAGGCTTATATCTGTGCAGCATCAACTGGCCAAAAGCCTTTTCCAGCCGGATACGCTGCACGAATTCATTGACGGTTTCACCCAGAATGGCCTTGAAGATACGATGGAAGTGAAATTTCGAAAAACAGGCCACGTCGGCCAAGGTATCCAGGCTCAAATTCTCATGGCTGTGCTGATGAATATAGTCAATGACCCGATTCAAGCGAGACAGGTATTCGTTTTTCAGATTGTTATCGGAAAATTCATCCATCGTTCAATCGCATTTATTTCAGTGCTGAAAACATCGCGAGGAATTTAATTTTATGAGGGTATGAATTCCTTCTCCCGGACCTCTTCGTAGACAATGGCATCACCGGAACAAGTCGGCACGCAGATCCCGCAGCCCATACATTTGTCGGCATCGATGATGGCCGTGTCGTCTGTCCCTTGCATGGAGACAGCATCGAAAAAACAGCGGTCCGCACAGGTTCCGCAGGCTGTACAAAGATCCGCTTCGACACTGGCTTTAAAACGACTGGGTGCCGTGAACTTCTTGACGTATGCCCGGTCGTGGCCCCAGTTGCCGCAGGCCTCGGCATCGCAGTTGCAGATCACATGCCCCAGGCCGTATTTATTCTCAACCGTGTGCACCAGACCTTCCTCCTCGCACATCTTGAGCATCTCTACGGCTTCGGATTTGGTCAGGGCCCGCCCGGTACCCCGCTCCAGGGCATAATCCGCCGCCTTGTTGAGCTGCATGCAGACTTCCAGGGGTACATCGGTGATCCCGTGGATGACCCGGCAGGAGCAGTTGGTGACCGCAACAGCCTCAGCTTCCTCGACCATGGTTTTCACGTCTTCAAAAGCCATGACCTGGTTCTGGGATTCGATGCTCACGTTCACCGGCACCACCCGCATCCCCTGCGGAAAATCCTGGTCTTTGATCGCGTCCTGAAATTCCCGTTGTTCCGTGGCTTCAAACGCCTTCCAGAGATCCAGGAAGGCCTGGTCGATCCCCGGCGTCAAAACAGTGGCATCGTGAAACTGCATGAAATAACGTACTTTGTAATATCGGATGGCATCGGGTTTCTTGGATTTGTAGATCAGCCCCTTTTTGAACAAGGGATCCACCATAGACTCGACCTTGTCCAGGGGAAAGCCGGTTTTTTCCGCGATTTCTTCAACGGTAGCCGGCGGCGAGGCGGCCAGCATGAATTTCGCCTCGTCCTCGTCGGCGACAAACGCGAACATTTTGGGCATCATTTTTGATTCTGGAAAACCGATGTCCGCGGACAACTGCTGATACATACGCATGTCGGTCATTGAATATTCCTCCTTAAATAGATGAATACTGTTCACTGGATGATTGTTTTTAGCATGGACTGGATGCCGGATCAAGCCCGGTATGAAGGCGCTGGCAAATCAGTGGCCACCGGCAGAGCCGGTAACTTAAAAAGGGAGTTAGCCGCTGGATTGATACCTGAAAAAGCAAGAATTGAAACATCTTTAGCAAGGATCGGCAAGATATGGGCATAAGATCTCACGTATGTTTCTTATCCTTATATCTAAAACCTGTACCGTGAAA
>JAFDAT010000176.1 GCA_019313725.1 Deltaproteobacteria bacterium | reverse complement strand
TTCATCTTGATGAGCCAGCATCACGTTATGATATGCCTAATGATTATTATGTGGAATGGGAAAGTGGCTGGAAAGAAGGCGTTGAAGAGTTTTGGGAGGAGGTAAAAGATAAAATATAAATTAGCGGCACAATGTGAGGTCAACAAAAGGTCAACAAATCACAGAAAATATCTCTTCACATCATTTGATTGCATTGAATGTAATTCTACTCTGAAAATTGCTAATTGGAGGGGGTATCGGAAGTTAATTCAACAACATATAAGTTAATTTGATATCACAATTGCTTATCTTCACACGGTAGAAGTCACTGGTTCAAATCCAGTATCGCCTACCAATAACCATAAGGGTTTGCGAGCGATTAAGCTTGTGAACCCTTATGTTTTCATTAACAGGTAATTTCCTTTTTTACTGAAGGAAGGGAATGCCTATCAAGTAGAGATTGTTGATTATCATTGAGGTGATAAAATGAAAACAAAAAAGATACCCCCGGTACACCCTGGCGAAATTCTACTCGAAGAGTTCCTCAAGCCGATGGGCATTAGCCAGAACCAGCTTGGTAGAAACCTTGGTGTCTCTCCACGGCGCATCAATGAAATAGTCCATGGCAAAAGGAGCCGGGGTATAAGGAAGGCCCCTCGAAGGAGCCATGCTGCCTGTGGTCGCTGATTTACACATCTTTTGTTGAACTTATGAGCCGGTAAGTTTCTTCATAAATATACTTCCGTGGACCTATGGCAACAATGCCGATCCGATTCCTCGAAAATATCTGATAGATTATCCTGAATCGTTTGATACGAAAACTATGCAGGCCATCGAATTCATCTTTCAAAGTTTTACCGCAGTATGGATCCATGCAAATCTCTTTAAGCGCTGACTTGACACGTTTTTTTATAAGTGGATGCAAGCCACGGATAAACAATACAATTTCATCGGGTACGAACAGCTTGTACGACATCTTTTAAACATCCTCCATTTACTCGAACAGTTCAGCGAGGGTATATAAAGATGCCTTCTTTGCCTTTAATGCGTCCATACCGCATTTAATCTCTTCAATAAGTTCACCCTCCGACCGAACAGCTTGCGTCTCACGCCAGCCTTCAAATTCATCAGGGCTCACTAATACGGCTGCCGGTCTGCCGTTTTTAGTGATTACAACCTCTTCATCGGTAACTTGAAGAGATTCCACCAGAGCACTCAACTTCATTTTCGCTTCGGAAATTGATAAGGTTTTCATATTTTGACCTCAATTATGGTTGACCTTTATTTAGGTCATATTATCAAATTTAAACCATAAATCAAGCAATAAGAAAAAGCCGGACCTGATGGGTCCGGCTTTTTCTTATTGTGAAGTATTTTTCACAAATAGAATTTGCACCCTTCATATTGTGTAATTTATACCTCAACCCTTGTCCCTTCTACCATCATATGCCCAGAACTATTTAGAATAACATCCTAATTTTATTTACTTCAACCGGCATGCCTGTTGCATAATAAGACGTTGATCATGATTTTTCGTCTTTTCATACTTTCGTGATTTCATGATAAACGTTTTTTAGGTCATCCAACTTGTTTCCGGCGCTACATAGAAGACTCGATGTTTTAAAAATTCATACCTGCGGAGGTGTCCCATGGCGAGTAATTTCAAAATTTTTAAACACCGCTCCGGCGAAAGTCTGCACCTGAAACTGTACGGGGATTTCGATGGAAGTTCGGCCGCTGAACTCCTGAACCTGCTGGAAAAAGACGGCGCCGACTGTTTCAATGTATTTATCAATACCTCGGAATTGAATCACGTCCATTTTTTCGGGGAGAATGTCATCCAGAGCAATGCCTCGATATTGAACCACCTCAATTCCAGGATCCATTTTATCGGTAAAAGTATCGGGCTCAATGCGGCGGCCTAAATAAGAAATAACCGGGCTAATACGGCCCGGCTTTTTCTTATTTGTGGAATAATCTTATCAATTGCTCAACATCGTTTGATTGGACTCTCAAATAAGCATTAAAAATTTATTTGACAGCCCGCCGATGTCCCGCTAACATGCGCGCCCATGGATTCAAAAACTACACCTGACAATAAAAAAAGACGGTCTGGTTCTGAAAGGCGCTTGAAGTTCATTACCCCTTATGTGGATTTGATTTACAAGGGGGAAGAGCAGAGAGAAAACGACGAGCGGCGTAAGAGCGATGAACGGCGCAAAAAACCCCGTAAATAATATACAACCTGCAATTTATCCTGAAGTGCGTGCTAATCGCTCAGTTCAGGCCGTGAAACTTCGGGTAAAACACTTCCGAACAGTCGTCGCAGATACTCTCTCTGAATTCTGTGCCGGAATGCTCTTCCAGGTAGCGTTCGTTTTTTTTCCAATAACCTTCCTCATCACGAATATTTCTGCATTTAATACACACCAGAAAAAGCCCACTGAGGGTTTTTGCCCGCAGGGAAGCACTTTCCAGCTTGAAAACAGCCCGTTCCTTCTCGGCCTCGGTCTGGCTGAAAAAAGCGATCTTTTCAAGATTTTCGAAGGAAATAGACAGGTTACTTTCCATTTAAATATACTTACAGTCCCACTTATTTATAATACAGGCCATGAAAATTTTATCGAGTTGGCAAACAAGACATTTTCGGATATGAGATATGCATGGCCCTCAATACGCTTCTGACACAGCAGATAAAAAAGATCGTGGAAGACCGCTACGACCTGGGCATGTTCGCCGGAGCCGAAATAATTCACGGCGGCACGGTCAACACAAGTTTTCAGGTCAGGATATCCGGACATAAAAAAAGGGGACGCTTTTTTCTGCGCGAATACAATCCGGCCATCCGGAAACAGGGGATCCGTTTTGAACATGCCCTGCTGAACCACCTGCGCAACAGCGGCTTTGACCTTATCAGTGTCCCTATGCCCGCAAGGGACGGCGCGACTTTCTTTCCCAATCCCCCCTCTTCCCCGATGACCCGGAACGACACCTTCTGGGCCATGTTCGATTTTTTGGAAGGTGAAGACAAATATACCTGGACCGACACCCACCTGACCAACCGGGAATTTGCCAGCTCGGCCTCCATATTGGCCCGCCTGCACCATCACGGTGCGCTGTTTGTCAAGCCGGCCCATACGGACAGGGCCCAGCCGCCGATTATGCATTTTCTGCCTATTCTCAAGCGGAATTTCACGGTCTTTGCCGCGTCAATGCACAACGGGCAATGCACCACATTATTCAAGGCACATGCGCACCGGATTGCGTCCATACTCGATGGCGGAATTGCCGACCGGAAAAGGTATCAAGGGATGCCGAAAGTCCCCATTCACTGCGACTATCACCCGGGCAACCTTAAATTTGAAAACGAAAAAGGGGTCGGCCTTTTCGACTTTGACTGGTCCAAAATCGATTATCGCCTTTTTGACGTGGCCCTGGCCCTTATATATTTCACGGCCCAATGGCAGGGGGCCGGTGCAGGAAGCCTGCGGCTGCGCCCCTTCAGTCTCTTTCTCGGCACCTACCGGGATGCCTGTGCCCGGCTTCCCATGACACCGCGTGAACTGCAGGCGCTGATGCCCATGCTGGCCTTTGCCAACCTGTACGTACTCAACTGGTCGGTGACCGATTTTCTTGAAAAAGAAGATGCCGAGGACGATGAATATTACCCCTTTATCCGACACGGCATCAGGCTGATGCAGTGGATCGAAGATAACGGCAAGGTTTTGACGGAGGTCATTAAAGACGCAACTGCGTGATCACCATAAAATAGCGCCCCACGAAGACACGAAGGATATTAGGCCGGCCGTGAAAGGTAAAGCGTTAGGCGTGAAATGTGGATGTGCAATCAGCTTTGGCAGGGATAAATCCCTGCGCTACATGACCGTGCATATTGTCGGTCGAAATAATATATGCATAATCAGAGTGTTGCCAATGTAGGCCAGGGCTTCAGCCCTGAATAAAAGGAAATATCAAGATGTCCGCTGCAAAATTCGAAAAGGTAAGCCACTCCGACGCCCGGCTCTATGGACCTGAAAAACTCATCCTCTGCGGGTTTACCGCAGAAACCCAGCCGAAATTCGAAGCTGTCCTGGCCATGGCCGGATTGAAAGCGGTTCCGCTGATCTGGGCGCTGGGCAACCAGGCGGATACCCGCCTTTCCGACCTGGCCGACCTGCCCTCCGGATCGGGCCGGGGAGAATCCTCCGCCCTGCCGAGGGCGATTATCGTTTCCGGCATCACCGAAAAACAGCTGCACACCCTGATGGGCGTGTGCCGCAAGAGCGGCATGCAACCGGCGCTGTGGGCGACCCTTACGGCCACCTCCGAAAATTGGCTGCTGAAAGAGCTGCTGGCGGAGCTCTCCGCCGAAAGAGAAGCCTTGAAAAACCGGTAGCCGATGTATGCAGCAGGATTGAATTTATTGAAACACGATGGTTATTAAATTAAAAGAACATCGGCCTATGGCAAATAAGTTACAAAGGGAGGCTTGTTTCTAATGAATAACATGAAATATCAATCATATACATATATGGCCATCGCATTGTCGCTGATATTTTTCATGGCGGGGTGCGCGAGTCATGGAAAACTCTCACTGGCACCCAGTGATGTAAGCGCTGACCTGCTGGCGGACCTCACGGCCAATACAGACCAGTATGTAGTCCACTACCACGGGAACAGCGAGAAGATTGTGTCCGGGATCCTGTTCGATCCAAAAAACGACGATAAAAACATCCGGCCCGAAGGGGTGCTGTGGAAGGAAGTCAGCAGTTCTGAAACAATTGCAGGCGTCATCGATCGCATTCAAAGAAACAACTACTCCGCATATATCCCCCGGCTGTTCAGAATCCTCGGCCCCGAGGACGATATCTACGGCTATCTTTTCACGGGATGGTCATACATGGTCATCAAGCCCGTCGATGAAAAGACCCTGAGGGTATACGGACTTGCCGGGCCACCGGAATATGAAGACATGCATCGCGGCGGACGCTGATACACCGCTTGTTTCTAATGAATGCAAGGGAGGAAAAGTGAAACGCGATTTTCTGCACATCACCGACGTATCGGCCGACGAAATCTCCGAAATCCTGCAGATAGCAAAAGAAGTCAAAGCCAAATTAAAATCGGGAGAAATGTACACGCCCTTCAGGGGCTGCAGCATGGCCATGATATTTGCCAAGCCGTCAGCCAGAACCCGCCTTTCATTCGAAACGGGTTTTTTCAGACTGGGGGGGCATGCCATCTACCTGGGGCCGGCAGACATCGACATCGGAAAACGGGAGGCGGTTAAAGACATTGCCCGCGTGGTCAGCCGCTACAACGACATCATCATGGCCAGGCTTTTCAATCATGCCCACATTCTGGAACTGGCTGAATACGCTGATGTGCCGGTCATCAATGCCCTGACCGATTACAACCACCCCTGCCAGATCATGGCCGACATTTTCACCGTCCAGGAACACCGGGGACACCTTAAAGACCTCAAAATCGTCTATATCGGCGACGGCAACAACATCGTGAACTCCTGGCTGAGGCTAGCGCAACGGATTCCCCTTCATTTTGTCTGCGCCTGCCCGGAAAATTACACGCCCGATGAAGCCACCGTCGCAGCCGCCCGCAAAGCCGGTCTTTCCAGAATCGACATTTCCCATGACCCCATGGCGGCCGCAAAAAATGCCCACGTCATTTACACCGACGTGTGGGCGTCCATGGGGCAGAAACACGAAAAAGAGGAAAGAATGAAACACTTCCAGGGCTTTCAGGTCAACGATGCCATTATGGCTGCCGCCGCTGAAGAAGCACTGTTTCTGCATTGTCTTCCCGCGGAAAGAGGATTGGAAGTGACCGATTCAGTCATCGAGGGCAAGGGGTCGGTTGTTTTTGACGAAGCCGAAAACCGCATGCATGTTCAGAATGCATTGCTGCTGAAGATTATGGGGGTGGTGTGACCATGAATATATTCGTTTGTGGTGATCGATTCAAATGCGCCTATAATATCTCCTAATCCCGCTGTAGGGGCAGGCCTTGTGTCTGCCCGCTTTGGCGAATTGCCTACCGTCTTTCGGGTACCCACAAGGGGCACCCCTACAATGGTGATGATACCGTGAAAGGGGGCTTGGTTGTCACCGATCCGTTATCAATGATTTCAGCCGTTCCAGAAAGGGCCTTCTGACCTGTACCTCGAGGAACAGGTCGCCCGGCAGGCCGCCGCCTTTGCCGGGGCTTCCCTGGCCGGCGAGACGGATCTTCTGCCCCTCGCGCACCTGCGACGGAATTTTGACGATCAGCTTTTTCTTCTCCTTTTTGTGGTAATAGGCGTACGGTCCCCCTTTGTCGGCGGTTTCCGAATCCAGGGTTATGGTCTCGATCCGGTCGTTACCCCTTTCAGACGCCCCTGCCGGGGACAGCTTCTTAATAACGTGCCTGACCAGCATGGCCAGCGGCCCGCCGGGCAATGGGAGCCTCCCCTTGCCCATACCGTCTTTTCCGGCAGACCTGAAGAAAAAAAAGCCCCCGCCGAACATCCCCGGCCGGCGATACTCGAAAGTACGAAATCCTTTTCCGTAGAATTCCTTGAATACATCTTCAGAGCCCCTGAAACCGTAGGATCTGGCCATCTCCTCGAAAACATGATGGATATCCGAGCCGCTGAAAATGTCCTGCTCCGTGTACGTTTGCCGGAAACGGTTATGGGCTGAATTCCCGAATTCCTGCCGGAGGGCATCGTAGGCTTTGCGTTTTTCGGGATCCGACAGCACCGCATAGGCCTCGTTGACCTGCTTCATCGTTTCGGCAGCCACGGGGTTTTTCCGGTTCCGGTCCGGATGGTATTGAAAAGCCAGGTCCCGGTAGGCGGCCTTGATCTTTCCGCCATCACTATCGACCGTGACCCCCAGCACTTTGTAGTAATCCAATTGTCCCATAATAAAATTTTGTGCCGAAATTTTATGAAGCGCGACTTCGTCGCTATACAATGAAATCTCCGCGTGACAAGCCACGCGGTATCATACGATTTGGATCTCTTCTACCTTCGCGCAGCAAGCTGCAGGGAATTAAACCCAGGAGAGATTAAATATCCCAGGGCTCCGGAGTCCCGGCGGCAAATCTTTTCGGCATCTTGTAGTACCTTTTTTCTACG
>JAFDAT010000175.1 GCA_019313725.1 Deltaproteobacteria bacterium | reverse complement strand
CATCGCCCTATGATGTTCAGAAACAGTATCTTCAGAGCATGAAAGTGCTGGGTATCGATCCCCTGGAGCATGACATCCGATTTGTGGAAGATGATTGGGAGTCGCCGACCCTGGGTGCTTCCGGGCTCGGCTGGGAGGTCTGGCTGGACGGTATGGAGATCACCCAGTTTACCTATTTTCAGCAGGCCGGCAGCGTTGAACTGTCACCCATTCCGGTCGAATTGACCTACGGTTTGGAACGGATTTCCATGTACCTGCAGGGTGTCGACAATGTATATGACCTGAAATGGAACGACACCGTGACCTACGGCGACGTCCACCAGCAGCAGGAGGTGGAGCAGTCAACCTACAATTTCGAGAAAGCCGATGTGGACATGCTCTTCGACCTGTTCAACAAATACGAACACGAAGCCCGGCGGATGGTTACGGAAGGACTTGTCCTGCCGTTATACGAGTACTGCCTGAAGTGCTCCCATACCTTTAACCTGCTTGATGCCAGAGGGGCCATCAGTGTTACCGAAAGGACCGGCTACATCGGGCGTATCAGGAATCTCGCAAGGGCGGCGGCGGAGGGATATCTGAAGCAGAGAAAAGCCATGGGGTACCCGCTGCTGAAAAAGTAGGTGTGACGGGTACATTGAGCGTATCCGGGGTAACACCCCGATTGAGCACTATTCTCCCGCTCCGGCGGGATTGAGCATGAAAATTTATCGAAACGTTAGAGGTGAGCATGGACAATTTACTGCTTGAGATCGGTGCGGAAGAGATACCCGCGGGTTATATTGCACCCGCTCTGGAAGCCATTACTTCAAACCTGTTGAAAAAACTGAGTACGGCTCGTATTGAACACGGGGATGTGAAAACGTTCGGCACACCCAGACGCCTGGCCATTATGGTTGAGAGTGTGGCGCCAAAACAACTCACTGTTTCAAAGGATGTGCAGGGTCCCCCCGAAAAGGTTGCGTTCGATGCAGACGGCAAGCCGACCATGGCCGCCGTGAAATTTGCCGAAAAAGTGGGCGTTTCGGTCAAAGCGTTGAAATTGAAGAAGACCGAAAAGGGGAGCTATCTGAGCGCCAGGGTAACGGAAAGAGGCTTGGCCACCAAGACCCTCTTAAAGAAATTTCTGCCCGAGGTCATTCTGGCAACCCCATTTCCCAAGACCATGAAGTGGGCGGAGCTGAATATCCAATTCGCGCGGCCCCTGCACTCCATTGTGGCCTTGCTGGGCGACGGCATTGTTTCGTTCAGCCTGGGGAACATCAAAAGCGGCAGGCATTCCTACGGGCACAGTTTCATGCATCCGGGCAAGATCAAGATAGATAATCCGGATGTCTACCAGGCCAGGTTGAAAAGTGTCGAGGTCATAGCGAATATTGAGGTGCGCAGACAGATGGTCGTTCAGGAGATCGAACGTGCCGCGTCGGCGGTTGGCGGTAAAATCCTGCCGGATGAGGAATTGGTGGATATTGTCACCAACCTGGTGGAATATCCTATCGCTACCGCCGGAAAATTTGACGATGAATTCCTGGAAATCCCCCGGGAAATCCTGATTACGGCCATGCGTGAACATCAGAAATATTTTGCTGTTATCGATGCAAACGGGCGGCTAATGCCTTACTTCATCGCTGTCAACAATACACGCACCAGAGATCTCGACCTCGTGGCCACGGGCCACCAGCGGGTATTGCGGGCTCGTCTCGCCGACGCCCAGTTTTTTTATCGCAGTGATGTCAAGGTTTCATTTGATCCCTGGATCGAAAAGCTTGAAGGGGTCCTGTTTCAGGCCAAGCTCGGGAGCATGAGAGCGAAGGTGGGCCGGGTAAAAAAAATGGTTGTTTACCTGGCTGATGCCGAGGGATTGGGTGCCGATTTCAAGACGCGGGTTGCCAGGGCAGCAGAATTGTGCAAAGCGGACCTGGTGAGCCAGGTCGTGGTGGAATTCCCTAAACTGCAGGGAGTGATGGGCAGGGTGTACGCGGGTGTGGCCGGCGAACACCATGATGTCGCCGGCGCCGTGGAAGAGCACTATCGGCCGACATATTCGGGTGGCCGGCTCCCCGAAACAAAGACCGGGGCCATACTGGCCATTGCTGACAAAATCGATTCCATCTGCGGATGCTTTTCCGTGGGCCTGATTCCCACAGGAGCCTCCGACCCTTATGCATTGCGCCGGCAGGGTATCGGCATCGTCAACATCATGCTGGACAATGCTTTTGGTTTTTCCCTGCGTGATCTCATCGTCAAGAGCCTCGAACTTTTCGGTGCAAAGAGCGATGTCCCCATCGAAGTGGCAGCGGAAAAAGTGTACACCTTCATTCAGAACCGGATGGCGCACATCCTGGTTGAAAAAGGATTTTCCAAGGACGTTGTCGCAGCGGTCACCAGCGCCGGCACGGAAAATGTGCCCAATGTATGGCACAGGGTCAAGGCACTCGAGGCGCTCAAGGTAGCCCCGGATTTTGAACCGCTGGCAACTGCATTCAAGCGTGTGGTCAATATTATTAAAAAGACCGAGGGCCGCATTCAAGGGGACGTCCGTGAAGACCTGTTCACGCATGCGTCTGAAAAAGCGTTGTTTAATGCTTATAAGGATGTCGAACGCCAGGTTGCCGCCCTTTTCGCAGATGGTGATTTTGAGATGGCATTGTTGAAAATCGCATCCCTCAAGGGTGCGGTGGATATATTTTTCGAAGGTGTACTGGTCATGGCAAAAGACGCGCAGACCCGCAACAACCGCCTGGCCCTTTTAGGTGACATTGCTGGCCTTTTTGACCGGTTTGCCGATTTTTCAAAGCTGGCGGTCTAACAATTGACTTTAACAGTTGTCGGACGTCTGCTGTTCGTATTTATCATGGTAAGTCATTTTAATAGAAAACAATATTTTAAGAAAATTCAATTGTGGAGGAGCTATGCCGTTCGATCCGGATAAAGATAAAGTCTTAAAGCGCTGGAAGTGTGATGAAACCGGTCTGGTGGTGACCATTAACCAGTACAACGAAGGGCAGCCCAAGGTGCAGATCGGCCCGCGTGTGTTGTTGAAAAAGGACGGGACTGAAAGAGTGCCCATGAAAGCCGGACGTCTGAGCATGGAGGACGTGCTGTGGCTGTACGACACCATCGATGACATCAAGGAGGCCATGACGGAATTCACGCCACCTGAATAAATCCTAATTTCCAAACTCTAAGCAAATACAAAATTCAAAGGTTTACGTAAAACGTGAAGCGTAAGACGTAAAACGATTTTTCATTACTGGTTCTCCTCACATCTGGACCTCTAATATGGACAGTGACGCCCCCATCGTCAAACCCATCAAGGGAAAACACACGCCGGAACTGGGCCCGGTTGCCGTTATGGCCGCCCCCAAACCCGATCTCAAACCGTTGGCAGCAGCCCTGGGTCTTTCACAAACCAAACCCGGGTCTTTATTTACAGGGAACCTGTATGCCGGGGACATGCGGAAAGGCGGGATCTCCCTGGCCGGCCCCTTTTTAGGCGCACCCCACGCTGCCATGCTGATGGAGGTACTGGCGAGCCGGGGGGTTAAAAAACTGATTTTCCAGGGTTGGTGCGGCTCCGTGACGGAGCACGTGAGCATCGGGGACATCGTTATCCCAACCGGTGGGATCGTCGACGAGGGTACATCGCGCCACTACGGGGTGGCCATGGGCGGGGTGTCCCACCCCTCGGAGGATATTCTGACGCCCATGCGCGATGTTTTGCGCCGGGAAGCGGTCCCATTTCACGAAGGCCGGGTCTGGACGACGGACGGGGCCTTCCGGGAGACCCGGGAGAAAGTGATTCATTTTCAGAAGAGAAATGCTCTGGCCGTAGAGATGGAAATGGCGTGCCTTTTCAGCGTGGCCACGTTTTTGGGCATTGATGTCGGGGGTATTCTGGTGGTGTCGGATGAATTGTTCTCACTGAAGTGGAATCCGGGTTTCAGAAGCGACGTCTTTAAACAAGGACGCCGGCGGGCAGTCGGTGTCGTTGGAAAACTTTGCAGGGTGCTGGCCGATGGATGATGTCGAGAAACTGATTCACAGGCTCGAAGCCTGTAATGCGGCCTATCGGGATGGAAATCCGCTTGTCAGCGATCACGTGTATGACGGCCTGGTGGAACGCCTCAGGTTGCTGGTTCCGAACCACCCCTTTCTGGCGCGGGTTGAACCGGAGATGTTTGCCGATAAGCAGGAAATCAGGCACCCTTCACCCATGCTGTCGACGGAAAAGGCCTACACCACCGAAGATATCGAACGTTTTGTCAGCCGGGTGAAAAAGGCGGCAGAGAAAATCGGTGTAACCGGCTTTGTCTTCAGGGTTACCCCTAAGCTGGATGGCCTGGCCGGGAGAGATGACGGAAAAGTTTTTGCCTCCAGGGGTAACGGTGAAAAAGGTTATGAAATCAGCAGTGCTTTCGCCAAAGGTGTTGTCCCGGTGGGCGGGAGAGGGCACGGACTGGGTGAGATCGTGGTCCGGCAGTCCTATTTCAAAGAGAAATTGTCCGGGACCTTCGAACATCCGCGCAACATGGTGGTGGGAATCATCTCTGCCGACACGGTCAATGAAATCGCCGGACAGGCACTGCGGGATGAAGCTGTCCACTTCGTGCCTTACACCGAGCTTACACGCTGGGAAGGCAGCGCCGATGAACTGCTGCAGGACATCACAGCCATCGTGGCGGACCTGGCGGCTAAAACAGACTATCCCATGGATGGGGTCGTGGCCGAAGTCCTTGACAACGATCTTAAGCGGGCCATGGGGGCGACGACCCACCACTATCGCTGGCAGATTGCCATTAAATCCAAGGGGGCCACGGGCGTGACAGAGGTGGAAATTGTCACCTGGCAGGTGGGCCGCACCGGTAATGTCACGCCCGTCATGGAGGTGAAGCCTGTGCAGCTTTCCGGCGCAACCATCAAACGGGTGACCGCTCATCACGCGGGCATGGTGGTCAAGGAAGGCCTTGGCAAGGGGGCTACCATCGAGATCATCCGCAGTGGCGAGGTGATTCCCAAGCTGGAAAGGGTCATTCGGCCTTCCCGTGAGGTTGTCCTGCCCGAAACCTGCCCGGTCTGCAGTGCGGCACTGACCTGGCAGAACGATTTTCTGCGCTGTACCAACCGTTCTTGCAGAGCCCAGATCGAACAGTCCATCAGCCACTGGTTCAAAACCCTCGGCAACGCCGACTGGTTCGGCATTAAAAGTATTCAGAAGCTGGTGGCAGCCGGGTTTGACACCCTCGAAAATATTTATGGCATGCAGGCAGGGGATTTTGAAAAAATCGGCTTCGGCCCGGTGCAGTCCCGGAACCTGGCCGAGGCACTGCGTATCAGTCGGACCAAACCGGTGGAAGACTGGCGCTTTCTGGCGGCCTTCGGGATTTCGAACCTGGGGAAGGGCGACAGCCGAAAACTGCTGTCGCATATGCCTCTTGATGAGTTGCTGGAAGCCCAGCGAATGGATATCGAATCCATCAGCGGGTTCGGTGGTATCACCAGCCAGTCCATCTATCAGGGCATTCAGGAACTGAGGGGAACCATCGACCACATGCTGGCGCTGGATTTCAACCTGGAAAAAACCGCCCTGGTTGAAGAAGTGGAAGCGGCTGACAACGCCATTGCCGGCAAAGGCATCGTATTTACCGGCAAGATGCAGCAAGGCAGCCGGGAAGCCATGCAGGCTGAAGCCAGGAAGCTGGGTGCCGGGGTTATGACTGCAGTAAGCGGAAAAACAGACCTGCTGGTATGCGGAGAAAAAGTGGGCGCCACTAAGATCGAGAAGGCGCGTTCCCTGAATGTCACTATCCTATCCGAAGGAGAATATCTCGAAATCATCGAGAAGGGATAGTGTTCATTGAGTTTGTTGGGTTTCTTGGGTTCATTGGGTTGAGGAAACAGGGACGTGTTGGCAGCTGATACCGTTTACCGGGGGCAACTCAATAAACACAACGAACACAATAAACACGTATGCAGGGTTCAAGGGGTTCCAATGGTGTTTAGCGACGCAGTCGCGAGCGTTTCTAATGCCTTTTCAGGGGGTAATTATGGAAAACAAAGTCAGAGCCCATGCCATTATCACCGGCAGGGTCCAGGGGGTTTTTTTCCGGATGGAGACCCAGCGTGCCGCCAGAAGCCATGGCGTTAACGGATGGGTGCGCAATAAGATGGATGGTTCGGTGGAAGCTGTGTTTGAAGGTGACGAAGCCGGTGTCAAGGCCACCCTGGCCTGGTGCCATCAAGGCCCACCGCA
This sequence comes from Deltaproteobacteria bacterium, assembly GCA_019313725.1. Lineage (GTDB taxonomy): Bacteria > Desulfobacterota > Desulfobacteria > Desulfobacterales > B30-G6 > JAJDNW01. The sequence goes on along the minus strand of JAFDAT010000175.1, from coordinate 872 downwards.
TGCCGGCGTGAGTAATGTGGATGTCACCTGGCAGGAATATGTGGGTGAATTTTCGGAATTCAGCGTGACCTATTAAGTCGTTAGGAGTATCAAAGGCTTGAGCAAAACTGTGATCGGTTGCCGAAAGCACAAACTCAAGATGAATATCTCACCACCCGGCCCGGCTTAGTCCCTTGCACGTACCGGTCGTTTTCCACAACCCATTGCCCGTTTGTCATCACCTTTTCGATGCCAGTTGGTCGACTGGCAGTGTCTCTGGCTGTTGTATTATCCGCTCATTCCCTGTTCCGTCAACGATCATTCCACCTTTAACCAGTATTTTGACATGGCGTTTTCCTTTGTCTAACGTAGATCATTTTTTCGTCACGGCTGATCGCTTCGTTACCAGTCCATGCAACGACCCACTCACAAAAAATCCGTGGAAAAGAAAAAATAGCGGTCCATAAGCAGCATACCGGTTTCGATGTTGAAAAACCCTATCGGGATCTGGCCATGGCTTTTTGAGGGAAATGAAATGGGCATAGGGGGAGTGATCCCGGCCCATGTTTTAATAATTCAAAACTGCGAGATATTATACCGGATTATATTACTTTTAGCAATTTTGGGACTATTCTCTTATCACAGGTCTGGATGAATCTGTGATCTCCAATTGGTATCCAAAACCAGCCCTGATATTCTATGAGTCCCATAATACCCTACCAGAAATGCGACCTTATAAGTGAAGATTAGAACCATTGAACCGTATCATATTGATTTAATAGACTTAATCATATTATGGTGCAAGTTTAAGTTATGTTGCATGGTCCCGATTTTATTCTAATTAATTCTCTATAAAAAAAGAAGAACTCCATCTAATTCCTATAATTCACTTC
>JAFDAT010000174.1 GCA_019313725.1 Deltaproteobacteria bacterium | reverse complement strand
TACAACAAGGAGAGGGTTTTTGCATTTGTCAATGCCCTGGGCGATGTGGGAACCGAGTGGGGCGTTGCCGCTGCCGGCGCTGTGAACTGGGGTTTCCCGACATTAGCCGATACCGACATTACCCAGATCCTGCCATCGGGTATCTGTACCTACGAGCATGTTGTATCCCCGATTGCCCATGATGAAATCTGTGCAAAGTCGGTTGAAGTCCGTGGGCTCAAGACCCTTGTTTCCGATATTGAGATCCCCTGTTCGTTCGGCCCGGCCTACGAGGGCGAGCGGGTAAGGGGCGCCGATCTTTTCTGCCAGATGGGTGGCGGAAAGAGCCAGTGCACCGAGCTTTGCAAAATGGCCGACATGGGCGAAATTGAAGACGGTAAGGTGGAAATAGTAGGAAAGAACATCGGTGATCTCAAGGAAGGTGACACCCTTCCCCTTGGAATTTATGTCCAGATTGCAGGCCGTGAATTCCAGACTGATTTCGAACCGATCATCGAACGTCAGATACATCATCTGATCAACTACATCCAGGGCGTTATGCATATCGGCCAGAGAGATATCTCCTGGATCAGGGTGGGCAAGGCCGCCGTTGAAAAAGGGTTTACCTTAAAAGATATCGGTGTTGTATTACATGCCAAATTCCATCAGGATTTCGGAAACATCCTGGACAAGGTGCAGATAACCCTTTACACCGATAAAAAAGATGTTGATTCCCTTACCAAACGTGCACGGGGTGAATACAAGAAAAGAGATGAGCGTGTTGAGAACATGACCGACGAAAGTGTTGAAACTTATTATTCCTGCACACTGTGCCAGTCATTTGCTCCCAACCATGTTTGTTCGGTCAGCCCCGAAAGAACCGGACTTTGTGGCGCCTACAACTGGATGGACTGCAAGGCGTCGTTTGAAATAAATCCCACAGGGCCGAACCAACCCATCGAAAAGGGTGAATGCCTCGATCCTGTTCTGGGTCAGTGGAAAGGTGTCAACGACTTTGTCAACAAGGCATCCAGGGGCGCTGTGACTCACTATAACTTCTATTCCATGGTTATAGACCCCATGACCACATGCGGCTGCTGTGAGTGTATTGCCGCTATGCTGCCCTCCTGCAATGGTGTGATGACGGTGAGCAGGGATTATGCAGGGGAAACCCCCTGCGGGATGAAGTTTACAACCCTTGCCGGTGTTATGGGCGGTGGGGCCTCCTCACCCGGCTTTGTGGGTCATTCCAAGTTCAATATTACCCAGGGCAAGTTTATTGTGGGTGATGGCGGATTGGCCCGTATGGTCTGGATGCCCAAAATTCTGAAAGAAGAGATCAAGGAACGCATAGATAGGCGCGGTAAAGAGATAGGCGTTCCTGATCTTTATGACATGATAGCAGACGAGACCGTGGGCATTACCGAGGAAGAGATCCTTCCATGGCTTGAAAAAAAGGGGCACCCTGCCCTTAAAATGGACTCGCTGATTGGATAGACAAAAAGCCTGTAAAGGGGACCGGGAAACCGGTCCCCTAAGTCACATGGGCTCTATTATGAATTGCTGAATATAAGAAATAAGGAGACAAAAATGGCATTAACCGGTATTCAGATTTTCAAACTCCTGCCAAAAACCAACTGTAAGGAGTGTGGCGTGCCCACCTGCCTTGCCTTTGCCATGAACCTGGCCTCGGGCAAGGCCGAACTTGACGCCTGCCCCTATGTATCAGACGAGGCCAAGGAACAGCTTGCCGAGGCATCGGCACCGCCGATACGCCCGGTAAAAATCGGTAAAGGTGTAAGAGCGTTTACCACCGGCGGCGAAACCGTTCAGTACCGTCACGAGAAAACTTTTTTTAATCCCACAGCCCTGGCGGCCATGATCGGGTCCGACATTGCCGATGCCGATCTCGAAGCCAAGCTGAAAACCTGGAACGCTTTCCAGTTTGAACGTGTCGGACTCAACCTGAGACCCGAACTGGTCGCATTGAAGGATGTCAATGGCGATTCCGGAGCGTTTGCGGCCAAGGCCAAAACCATCGCTGAAACTTCGGAATTCAACCTGGTGTTGATGTCCGACAGTGTTGACACCATGAAGGCCGCCGTGGAGGCCGCTGGATTTAAACGACCCCTGATTTATGCGGCCACCGAAGCCAATGCCGATGATTTCGGGGCTCTGGCCAAAGAAAACGACCTGCCCCTGGCGGTCAAGGCGGACTCCATTGAAGGATTGGTGCCCCTGATTGAAAAACTGACCGGGATGGGTCTCAAGAATCTTGTGCTTGATCCGGGCTCCCGGGATGTCAAACAGGCCCTGGAAGACCAGGTGGCCCTGCGACGGTCCGCCCTCAAAGATGGTAACCGTACGGTCGGATTTCCAACCATCACCTTCCCGTGTGAAATGGCATCCAACCTGGACATGGAATCACTCCTGGCCGGCATGTTCATCGCCAAATACGGCGGCATCGTCACCCTGTCCGACTTCTCCGGGGATGCGCTGTTTCCGCTGCTGCTTGAACGGCTCAACATCTTCACCGATCCGCAGCGACCCATGACCGTCACCGAAGGCATCTACGAAATCAACAATCCGGATGAAAATTCACCGGTCATGGTCACCACCAACTTTGCCCTGACCTATTTTATTGTCAGCGGTGAAATCGAAGGCAGCCGTGTTCCGTGCCACCTGCTGATCAAGGACGCCGAAGGACTCTCCGTCATGACAGCCTGGGCAGCCGGTAAATTTGCCGGCGACGACGTGGGCATATTCATTAAAAAGTGCGGTATCATGGACAAGGTCAAGCACACCGAAATCATCATACCCGGCTATGCGGCGGCCATCGCAGGTGACGTGGAAGAGGAACTCCCCGGCTGGACCATCACCGTCGGTCCCAGGGAAGCGGCCCATATTCCTGGATTTCTGAAATCCAAATAAAGGTGGTCACTGACGGGCGGCGTTAGCGCTCCTGACTTTCTTCGTCCGTCGATCAAAACCGTCAAACAAGTGTAGGGAGGTTGTATGTTACTCATAGGTGAGAGTTTAAACGTAATATCCACAAAGATCGGTCGCGCCTTCAAGGAACGTGATCCCAAACCGATCCAGGAAGAAGCCCTTTTTCAGAAGGAAAAAGGCATGGACTACATCGACATTAATCTTGGTCCAGCCAAGAAGGATGGTCCCGAACTGATGCCCTGGGTTGTCGAGACCGTACAGGAAGTCGTTGACGACATCCCTCTGGTGCTGGACACTTCCAACATCGATGCCATTGCAGCGGCGCTGAAGGTATGCAAACTGCCGCCCATTGTCAATTCCATCATGGTTCGCCCGGAGCGCTATGAAAAAATGGTCCCCCTGGCTGCGGAGAGCGGAGCTGATTTTATCGCCCTGCTGTGGGGGCCCGACGGCCTGCCGCGCGACGAAAACGAACGCGCCGCCCTGTGTGTCGAACTGCTCTATTTCGCCAACGAGGCCGGCATTCCCAACGAAAAAATATGGGTCGACGGCATCGTTACCCCGGTCAATATCCAACAGCCCCAGGCCATCAGCCTGATGGAGTTCCAGAGCATGATCCAGGACATGGCTCCGGGCGCAAAAAGCACCTGCGGCCTGTCCAATATCTCCAATGGTCCTCCGGACCACCTGCGGCCCATTCTCAACCAGACCTACATGGTCATGCTGCAGAAACACGGTATGCTGTCCGTCATCGCCGATCCGCTGGACGATCTGCTCATCGACATCGCCAAAGGCAACCGTCAGGACATCGTGGACCTGATCTACGGCATTATGGATGATGTAGCACCCGATATGGGCAGCCTGTCCAAAGAACTGCAGGATTTTGCCAAGACCACCAATGTCATTCTCGGCAAAACCCTCTACTCCGATTCATGGCTCGATATATAGTTAGAACCACGCTTCAGCAAAAAAACCCCTTCACTATGGAGGGGTTTTCTTGTTTCTAATGATCGAAAAATAAGCGGTCTATTGGAGCGTATTCTCCAGACACTGTTTCATATCTGAGAGGACCGCGCTTTCACTGATATTCCATCCGATAAATGCCAACCGGGTCCCTGGCTCGCCTTCCCAGGCCGCCCATTCCTTCCTTCCCCCGACATAGTTCAGCAGCACGGTGCGGTCCGGAAAGCGTACGGAGCCTTTAATGCGAAACAGCTGTTTTGGAAGCGACTCGATGAACCGGTTAAAACAATCTTCTCTGAATGCGGTCTCTTCCCGGTAGGAAAAGGTCGTATATTTTTCCACTTTGGCAGAGCGGGAAACTCCTTTTTCACTGTTTCCCTGGCCAAAACCGGAGGGTGACGACGCTTGACTGTTTTGATAAAAACCGATCGGTTTTAGGTCGAACTTACGGGAAACGGGCGCCATCCATACCGTCTCCGGATCAATCCGGCATTTGAGGGTGGGAACGACGCCGGCATTCGGAATCACGTCGTGGATCTCCTGGAGCACCACAGGGACGGCCCCATCATCCAGAAGATCAATTTTGTTCAAAAGTATCAGATCCGCTTTCTGCAATTGGCTGAAAAAAACATCCCCGAAAACCTCCCTGGCTTCCCAAGCATCCGCACTTAAAACGGTGATGATCTTATTCAATGACATGGTGCCAATCAATTCCGGAGCTTTCAATGCCGACAAAATTCCCTCCGGATCGGAGATGCCGGATGATTCAATGATGATTCGATTCGGCTTTAGGCGTTTGCGGACTTGTTTCAAGGTTTGGATCAGGTCGATGGCAAGGGTGCAGCAGATGCATCCACTGGCAAGTTCTATCACCTCAGGCCCGTATCCCTGCAACAGCATCCCGTCAATGCCCACTTTTCCAAAATCGTTGACGATGACGACGGTGCCGGACAGATCCGTTTGCCAGGCAAGCATCCGTTTAAGCAATGTAGTTTTGCCGGCACCTAAAAAACCGGACAATATAAATACTTTTGTCATTTTTTTCCTTAAAAACGGTCTCCGCTATTGAAAAAAAGAATCGTTTCGAATACAAATATTTAAAATACGATACCAATGAAAAACCAACATAAAAATCCTTTTACGGTGCCGGTTTAAGGAGGTTTTGACATTTTTTATACACAGAAACGGTCCGGGATAATCAAGGCCAAGGGGTTCGGGCTTTTTCACATATATTACGGCCAGGGGGTCGGGAAAACCACCCGGGCTATCGGTCTGGCCATTCGAGCTGCGGGGGAAGGCGCCCGGGTTGATTTCGTACAGTTCCTGAAATCCGGAAATTCTTCGGAGGTGAATATTTTCGAAAAGATCGAAAATATTCACTACCGGTGCCCGGGAAAACACCCATTTATCATGCCCCGCGGTACCCAGCCCATTCACCATCGTCACGCCGAACAGGCTTATCAGGCTGCGATAGATGCAATTGACCATGATTGTCAATTGCTCATCTGCGACGAAATCCTTGACACCATTCTTTTCGATCTGCTCAACCAGGAACAGCTTTTAGATCTGGTAAACCGATGCCGGGGGAGGGTCGAGTTGGTCATGACCGGAAGAAATGCCCCGTCGGCATTGATCAAGGCAGCGGACTATGTCACGGAACTGGTACAGATAAAACATCCCTACTATCAAGGGGCCCGGGCAAGAAAAGGCATAGAGTATTAACCCCTACTGATTGAGGACATCATCCGGCACCACACCTTCCAGATGGGGAAATCTGTCGGTCATGTGGGGTATCTGCATGGCCTCCATAAAATCCTGCTGAAAGGTCGGCTCCACGGTCAGCTCGACATACTCGACGTTGCGGGAGCACCAGTTGGCTTCCACACGTTTTTTTATGTTCAGCAAAGCTGCCCGGCACCCGTCTCCGGCGGCGTTACCCACCCCCTGGATCATTTCGATCTTGCAATCCGGGAACAGGCCCATGATCAAGGCCTTCTCCCTGTCCACGTGGGTCCCGAATGCACCGGCAATCTTCACCGTGTCGACTTTGTCCAAATCCATCCGTTTCAACATGAGTTTGCAGCCTGCATACAGGGCCCCTTTGGCCAGCTGAATCTGACGGACATCTTTCTGGGTGATGACGATGTCTTTGTCGATGCTGGATTCCTCGGCCCAGGCCAGCACAAATTCCGGTTGGTTGGTATCCGGATTTTTGCGGAACCGCGGATGGCCCTTCATCCCTTTCTTGTTGAAAACACCGCTTTTCATGATAATGCCCGCTTTGTACAACTCGGCCAGTACGTCTAGAATGCCGGATCCGCAGATACCTTTGGCCTTCATCTCCTTGGGTTTGGAGTATTTGCGCCAGGCTTCCCGGCCGATCACCTTGTAGTCCACCTCTTTTGTTTCCGGATCGATCTCGATGCGCTCAATGGCGCCGGGTGCGGCCCGCATACCGAAGGCCAGTTGCGCCCCCTCTAAAGCCGGACCCGTGGCACACGATGAAGAGATCAGCTTGTGCCGGTTGCCGAGTACCAATTCGCCGTTGGTACCGATATCGATGATCAGCTGGTTTTCCTCATGCTTGTAAGGCTCTTCAGCAAGCAGAACGCCCACGTTATCAGCGCCCACAAAACCGGCCTCAATGGGGAGTACAAACATGTAGGATGAAGGATTTATCTTAACCCCCAGATCCCGGGCTTTGATGTCCATGCTGTGATGAATGACCGGTGGGAAGGGAGCCAGACCCACAAACTCGGGATTGATGTTCAGTAAAATGTGATGCATAGCCGTGTTGAACCCGATGGTGATATCTTCGATATCCTCCCGGACCAGGCGCAGATACGTCTTGCCTTCTTCAGGGGTTTCTATGTACTCGACCGGCCCTTTCTCACCTTTTTTCTTTTTTTTCTTTTGCTTGGGCGGATACGTGTTGGCAACAGCCTTGTCGATGAGTTCGTTCAAGCCTTCGATAATGTCATCACTCATTTGTTGCAGGCCGCCCGTATTCATCATGTGGTATGTGATGCGGGCCATGACGTCCTCACCGTATTTACACTGGGGATTCATCATCGATACAGTGTCGATAACCTCCATGGTACCCAGGTCACAGAAATATCCTGCCACTGTCGTTGTGCCCACGTCAATGGCCATACCATAAACATGCTCCACTTTTCCGGAACGAATGCGGATGATTTCCTTTTCATTCCACACACTGACGGTTACGCTCCATTTCCCATCAC
>JAFDAT010000173.1 GCA_019313725.1 Deltaproteobacteria bacterium | reverse complement strand
GAAGATGTCGTCAAACCGACGCCGCGACTCCTGGAGCTGTGGCGGATGTACTTCGCCAACAAGGCAGCCATGCTAGGGCTTGTATTGTGGCTGTTGATTATTTTCACGGCAGTTTTCGGACCGGTCATATATCCAAGCGACCCCTTCGAAATGGTGGGTGCGCCGTTGACGCCGCCGGGCAGTGAATTTCTGATGGGCACGGATTATCTCGGCCGGGACATACTGGCTGGTATTCTCCACGGTGCCTCGGTGACCCTGATTTTTGGTTTCTCGGCAACCTTGTGTTCGGTCTTCATCGGACTTACCATCGGTGTTCTGGCGGGCTACTATGGCGGTTGGGTGGAAAACTTCCTCATGCGGGTTACCGAATTTTTCCAGGTTCTGCCGGGATTGCTGCTGGCCATGGTCCTGGTCACCATGTTTTCTCCTAAAATGATTATCGTCGTTTTCGCCATCGGCGTGGTCAGCTGGGCGCCGCTGGCCCGTTTGACCCGGGCTGAATTTCTGAAAATCAAAGAACGTGAATATGTCATGGCGGAAAAGGCTCTGGGGTCGACCAATCGCCGCATCATGTGGCTGGTCATTCTGCCCAATGCGCTGCCCCCCCTGATTGTGGCCACGGTCTTGGGTATTGGTGCATCCATTCTTTTCGAGGCCGCCTTGAGTTTCCTTGGCTTAAGCGATCCCAATGCCTACAGCTGGGGATATATGATCGGGTCTTCCCTTGAATATATATGGGATTCATGGTGGGCCGTGACTTTTCCGGGCGTTGCCATCTTTCTCACCGTCCTGGGGATCAGTCTGATCGGCGACGGTTTGAACGATGCGTTAAACCCGAAATTGAGAAAGCTATGAAGTCAAAGGAAACTATTCTGAAGGTCGAGGGGCTGTGCGTCGATTTCGCCGTAAGAAAAGGTACGGTTCGCGTGCTCAACGATCTGAACCTGCACCTGGAACGAGGCGAAGCCCTGGGTATCGTCGGCGAAAGCGGTTGCGGTAAAAGCATGACGGCCCTTTCGATCATGCGCCTGATCCCGGTTCCCCCGGGAAATATTTCCCAGGGCAGTATTCTGTTGGATGGAACGAATTTGCTGGCGTTGAAAGAAAAACAGATGCAGGATATACGCGGTGACGAAATCTCGATGATTTTTCAGGAACCCATGACCTCCTTGAATCCCGTATTCACCGTCGGATCCCAGATCGGCGAAAACATTCGACGGCATCAATCGGCATCCAAGTTAAAGGCCAAAGAAAAAGCCATCGAAATGCTGCACCTGGTAGGCATACCGGCACCGCAACAGCGCTTCAGTCAATATCCTCACGAACTCTCCGGCGGGATGCGTCAGCGGGTCATGATCGCCATGGCCCTCTCCTGTCAACCCAGCATCCTGATCGCTGATGAACCGACCACCGCCCTGGATGTCACCATACAAGCTCAGATATTTGATCTGTTGCGAGATATCCAAAACCGCATAAACACGGCCATCATTCTGATTACCCATGACATGGGGGTAATCGCCGAATTTGCCAAACGGGTCATCGTCATGTATGCCGGACGTAAGGTGGAAGAAGGCCCGGTCAAGGAAATCATTACCGATCCACGCCACCCTTATACCCGAGGGCTGATCAAATGTGTCCCTTTTTTGAAAAGGGATCCCGGAACCTCGCGGGAAGTGCTCAACGAAATTCCGGGCATTGTGCCGGATTTAAGCCGGTTGGGCCAGGGCTGCCCCTTTGCGCCCCGATGCAATTATGCAACCGATTTGTGTCGAACGGACATCCCGGATGAAAAAACGGTTGGGCAGAATCATCAGGTCATCTGTTGGCATGCGGAGGAGATTCAATGATCGACCGGCCACTGTTACAGGTTGAAAACCTGTGTACCTATTTCAAGCTGCCCAAACCGCACCTGTTCGGCAAGGCAGCGACCGTATTCGCGGTCGATGATATCAGCTTTGAAATATCACGTGGTCAAACTTTCGGACTGGTTGGCGAGAGTGGTTGCGGCAAATCAACTACGGCCATGTCGGTGCTTCGGCTGGTGGAACCGACGTCCGGATCGGTAAAACTGGACAACCAGGATATCGGTCAACTGAAAGCCGATGAGCTTCGATCTTTTCGCCGGCACATGCAGATCGTGTTCCAAGATCCCTATTCATCCATGAATCCCAGGGCAACTGCCTGCGAAATTGTGGAGGCACCTCTCAAAATTCAACGTGTAGGCACCTCAAAAAGCCGCAGGGCAAAAGTGGCCCACCTGTTCAAAATGGTCGGGCTGCGTCCGGAACAGCGCGACCTCTTCCCGCATCAATTCTCCGGCGGGCAGCGGCAACGCATCGCCATTGCCAGGGCTTTGGCATCCGGGCCGCAATTCATTGTCTGCGACGAGCCGGTTTCGGCCCTGGATGTGGCCATCCAGGCTCAAATCCTCAACCTGCTTCGCCGGCTGCAGGAAGAACTGAACCTGACCTATCTTTTTATTTCCCATGACATGGCCATAATCCAGCATATGTGTGATCATATAGCCGTCATGTACATGGGGCAGATCGTTGAAACAGCCGATCGCCGCTCGCTATTCTTGAATGTTCAACACCCTTATACAAAAGCGCTGCTCTCCGCCATTCCAACCATCGATTTTAACGTCAAACCGTCAAGCAAACGCCTGGAAGGGGATGTCCCCAGCCCCATGGATCCTCCAGAGGGATGCCGGTTTCACACCCGTTGCCCAATGACCGAGGACGTCTGCAAAAAGGAAATGCCGCTGTTGAGAGCGGTCAAAGAGAACCATTTTGTTGCCTGTCACCGGGCCTGATACCTGTCGATGGTCATGCAATTGCCCGCTCTGTTTAATCCCTATATCGGATCCCTGGCCGACCACATCAGCGCACGTTATTTCATTATTCTGGCCCCGGCCATGACGGCTTCTTCATGATGATATCTTTCATCGCGCGCTCGGCCGTCATTGTAATTGTTGGCTGGGGGGGAGATCTTTTCGGCCTGCGTGAGACCTATTTTATCAGCGCCGCCGCAGGTCTTGTGAGCATACCATCATTTTCTTCCTTTCCGAAGAAAAAGGCCATTAACGACAGGCAGCTCAAATTTTATGATAATATTCTCTTATCAGGGGATTGACTGCGCTTGTGAAATTCAGAAAATATCTCAGATCAAAAAGCTCTTAATTTTTCATTGGCAATTATACTCATTCTATTGAATACCATGGATTAAATCCAGCGGAAAAAGCAATCAATAACAAAATGGACATTCTGAATATCACGCTCTGGATTAATGCAGTTTTCCTAAATATATATAAAGGGAGACCCCTTGCCCTGAACAATAGATTGAAAACGACCTTTCAGGTCGTGTCAATCCTCACAGGTTAGGTAGTATTTGAATTGATTAGGTGGATCTTCTTACAGTGGAAGTCGACCCCACCGCGGATATTCCTCAGTCTTCGCCGTACCTTGTAGACAGTGAGTTTTCTGGTGGAAGAGGCAAAGTACTCATTAAATACACCATTCGACACCAGAGCTTTATAAGCAGGTGAACTATCCTTGTCTTTGATAGCGCTTTGCAACCTACATGCGATGTTAAGGACTCGCCCTATGTACTCCCGTTGGCCATACATCACCATTGAGACGAGTGGTCCCTTCTCCACTCCGAAGGTAAGGCCGGTGATTGATGGCGGGGTATCGAGGTGCTTAAGCACTTGCTTGTGGAACTCCTTTCTAAAGAAAGTACATAAGTCTATTAAAAATTTGATCAAAACTTTGCCATCAGTCTTCGCGGGAAAAAGCAAGATCCAACCGTCTCCCATAAACTTATATGGATCAAATACAATATCCTTCTGAGCGGATGCCAAGTATCGCTTCAAAGCCTGAAGAAACTCATTAAGTCGTTTCAGGTTGCCACTAAGCGTAAGCTCCTCAATAATATCAGAAGAGGAACATATGTCGAAAACTACGACAATAGCATCTCCTGAGATTTGAACTCTCATATATTCCATCGTGATATCACCTCTGTTTCTGTGCGACCTAACGACAGAAATCAGGCGCGGGCCATTAACCTTGGCGCGTCAGCGCCCCCGCACCCCTTCCCGTCGCCTGAATTGCCTTGATATGTGATCATTTATTATTTAACTTCAATAAGCTATCGACAATTTCTGTTGAGTTTCTATATAAATTCTCGGCATACTTTGTTTGTATTGCTTTACACGCTTGGGAAACATAGCCGCGCATTCTATTATCAAGAGTCATGAAATCGACATAAGGCAAACATTCTAAATGACAGAAATCTTCCATGTCTGAGGGAGTGGGTACATCGTGAACATTTTTTATCATCTTGTGCCATACTTCATATCCCAATCTTTGGGACGGGCATCTTGCAGGATTAGAGTAAATCCAATTGGCGAAGGACTTGATATCATCATTCGGGCCAGAGACATGGTGCAATTTTAAATTTCTTTCGATCAATGTCGGAAAATGCTTTTTAGGGCTCGGTTTTGTCGTTAACGCTCTATCTTCCGCAAACACTTCTTTCAGCTTTTTCGCAAAACGATCTAGTCCACCTAAGGCTCCCTCACTATAAAGATCCCATACAATTTCAGCTAAAGGATAATTTAAATAATCTTTTGTCGAAGGTTGGGCGTTGAGATCAACTGTGAAATCAAATCGATGAACGTACGGATCTACACTACAATATTCTTCTCCATTTACATATGCTTTGACGGCGGACGCTAATTCAAGGTGAGGGATTCTTGAAGAGTGGATGTAAGTATGTGGTGTATCTTCAACCTTATTGAGCAATGCCATAACGTTTGTTTTGGCATTAGCGTGTAGCAATGGCTCTGATATTTCGGCAATATTTAACCATGAATAAACAATCTTGTGGCCCCCTTCTCGAAGTATTCCATCAAATTCATTCGCGGAACAGGGATCAGATTTTTCATAAATATTTATCAAATCTCGTGAATCAAGGTAAATGAACATTGATTTTCACATGTCTGTCATTTTTTTGCCACACGTGCCCTTCAGCGGCCGAGTTTACGAGGTCAGCTGGAAGTGGCTGGTTGGATGTCCCTAGGGCTTCCTTGATCCGCTGTTTGTGCGCGTATCTACAATTTTGAGAAGGTGACTTCCCAGTATTATCATTTCGACGGCTTCTTCAGCCGAAAGCTTTACCTTTCTGTGACTGTGCGGATTTTTATATGAACCAAGGGCACCTGCGACTAAGTGTGAAAGAGCTTGCCTCTCAGATATGGGCATTGATTGGTCTGAAAGCGGACCAGTGGATTCATGAAATGCTTTACGTGCCAAATCAACACCATAATCGTCAGATTTGAAGTTGCCTGTTTCGCGAATGGCGACTTCAAGTTCCTTGAATGTTTGAAATACTGCTGTATCGTAATCGCCTCGAAGGAAGGCAGACCAGCATGCCTTTGCGATAGCGGGATGTAATAGTTTTTGAGGTAAAATAACAGAATTGCGGTATGCAGAGAGTCCTTCACGGTTCTTGATCTTCTTTCCTCGTCGAGTAATGAAATGCCAGCCAGTTTTATCTCCTGCTCTGGGGGCGATTAATCCCTCTTGGCAAAGCCACTGCCAACTCTCCGATAACGCATACTCTATTGCTTCCTTTTTATTTTTTGGATAGTCCCCTATAGTTTGAATACTCGTGAAACTTGAGGGATGCAATCTGGAGGGTTCGTTAGGTCCAGTGGACGAAAGTAGCTCAAATGCGACTCCGGCTAGTTCTTCAGGTTCTAATGCTAAAACGGTATCAGGATTTGGAATAAGTTCTGCAAGTGTTGTCATATTATTTTTCCTACCCTAAGCAAAGTCATCATGAATACTTGCCCCTGGGCTATATTCTCGCATATTTAGTACATTTTAAAAACTTCATAAAATATAACCAGTTATTAGATAGTTTCTGTATGGTTTCAAAGAAAGAATAATATATATGAAAAAATTCTCTATTTTGTGATTTTTCTAACAGTATAGCACCACAATCTGAATACTATCCAGAAATCTGTATAATTATGAAAGTATCCAGTATTTGCATTTCTTGCCAGAGTGAAGGGCCAAATGAAGTCTAAATCAGGCGCAGGTGCAGATTGAAAACTTAAGTGTTTAATATCATAGGCAAGCTATAACCACAAGATATTGATTTTTTATTGGATGTTTTAAAGGAATTCTACAGCTTTTGGCATATTCTGTCAAAATATTGGGCAGTTTGAACGTTAACTTTGGGTAGTTATAAACCTGTCCGGGGGCTGCTTTTCAGATCTGTGATAGCAATCATTAAGGTCACAGTATCATCTACTTCAAAAACCACCGATATGTCTGACATATTTAGGTAAGGTGCTTGAACTGATCGATTGCAGAAGAATCCTTTTGAAACACCTCTTAGCGGCCTTTTATGGATTTGAACGAATAGTCAAAAAATCGATGCATGTACAGCCATGAATACCGACCAGCCCCACACTCCAAACAAATTGTGGCTTTTTTCCTTGACTCACATGGGCACGTATCTATAATCTTTGCCAAAAAGCAGGCCCATTTTAACGCAATATTACATAAAATTTGATGGGTGCATTTATTATCGGTTTAAATGATTAAAAAGGAGATTGGAAAATGGCGACAAGCGACACGACCGAAAAAAAACCGCTCTGGCTGTTAATTGAAGAGAAAATCCTTGCGCTCGATTCGCAGGACCTCTCCGCGGAAAACCAGGAAGCATCGATTCAACGGATGGCTCGCGAACTTGACGATACGGGTTATAATGTGTCGCGTTATGGGGGCAACCTACTGAAATTGAGATGGGCAGTCAGGGACACGCTCAAAGCCGGCAAGCCCCTTTTGAAGGATTTCAACGCCGTGATCGCTGCCCTAACCCTGGAGGACGTGGCCGACCCTTACCTGGCAACGAATAATCTTCTCGGCGAAATCGGCAACACATGGCCGGAACTGAAAAGTCCCGAACGCAGACCGGATGTGATTCGGTTTGTCGAGAAGGCCAAACTCGATCTGCTCGTTGCCGAGGCAAAAGGTCTGTCCGGCGATGAAGGTATCCGATACCTCATTGGTAAAAAAGTGGCTCCCGAAGCGATCGTTAGCGCGTTGGAAATTACCGGAGAGAAGCTGGACCAGGTGAAAGACGAAATTAAAAAGGAACGCGCCGAAAGGGAACGAATAACGAAACTGCTCGAGGCGGTAGAGGGC
>JAFDAT010000172.1 GCA_019313725.1 Deltaproteobacteria bacterium | reverse complement strand
GTATATCCAGGGCAGTATGAACCGGGGGATTTCAACGTGAACCCAATGGTCGGTATGCCTGAACTTTCATACCTGTTTTCAGGACTGGTTCTGGGCCTGAGCGCCGGTCTTTCCCCCGGACCTTTGCTGACCCTGGTCATAACGCAGACCCTGAAGCACGGGATAGGGGAGGGGGTGAAGGTTTCCCTGGCCCCGCTGTTGACGGACTTACCCATTGTCGTCTTTGCTCTGCTTGTCCTGAATCGCCTGACATCCCTGAATCCCATTTTGGGATCTATTTCCCTGTTCGGAGCCGGCTACCTTTTTTATCTTGGCTATGAGAGTTTCAGGTTCAAGGGAACCGTGTATTCAGGGCAGGCGGAAGCCCCGCATTCCTTCAAAAAGGGCATTACCGCCAATTTTCTGAATCCCAGTCCTTACATGTTCTGGCTCTCCATCGGCGGACCGCTGATGCTGAAGGCCTTTGGGCTGGGCCCGGCGGCCGCCTTCCTGTTTATTGTGCCTTTTTACGTCCTTCTGATAGGGGCCAAATGTATGGTAGCCGTGATATCGGGTAGTTCGCGGCATTTTTTAAAGAGCGGCTATTATGTCTACACCGTCAGAGCTTTGGGGCTGTTGCTGTGCTTGTTCGGCCTTCTATTTGTGAAAGACGCCTTGCGTTATTTCAATTGGATATGAAAAAATTTTGACAATGGATGATAGACGCATTAAATTGCTTAACGAGCATATGCTCAATATGGAGGGATAATGGTACGGCCGAAAAAGAACCGCCTGGTGGGGTTCAATCCAAAAATCAATTATTTTAAACCCAGGGGCATTCCCGTGCTTGACTTGGATGAAGTCTGCCTTACGATTGATGAGCGGGAAGCCATACGGTTGGCTGATTTTTTGGGCATGTCCCACGCAGATGCAGGAGAGCAGATGGGGGTTTCCCGGGCCACGTTCGGAAGGATCATCCAGCGGGCAAGGCAGACCATGGCTGACGCCATCGTCAACGGAAAAGCCGTGCGCGTGGAAGGCGGCAACTACGAACTCATAGAAGAGAACCGAACCTTTGTCTGCCACCGCTGCGATCACACCTGGGAGATGCCCTTCGGCACCGGCCGACCCGAACGCTGTGACGCCTGCGGCGGAGACCAGTTTCATCGTTTCACATAAATATACAATCATACCAGCTAAAAAGGAGATACAAGGTCATGGTAGATATTCAAAACAGCATGGATGAAGCAAAAAAGAAGGCCAACCCGCAGGCGGAGCAGGATGCCGCCGTCAACAGCTCACTGGCCAGGATAAAAAATAAAATTATGGTGATGAGCGGCAAGGGTGGTGTCGGCAAAACGAGCACTTCTGTAAATCTTTCCATTGCTCTGGCCAACAAGGGTTTCAAGGTCGGGATTATGGACGTGGATCTGCACGGACCGGATGTTCCGCGGATGCTGGGGCTGGAAGGTATGCTCGGCTTGAGCAAGAATAAGAAGCTGGAGCCCATGCGCAGCATCAAAAATCTCAAAGCCGTTTCCATTGAATCCCTGACAAGCAGCAAGGATGATGCCATCATCTGGCGGGGACCCATCAAGTATTCAGCGATCAAACAGTTCATTGGCGATGTGGAGTGGGGGGATCTCGATTTTCTGGTTATCGACTCACCGCCGGGAACGGGGGATGAGCCGTTGACCATCGCCCAGACCATTACCGATGCAAAGGCGGTTATTGTTACAACGCCCCAGGAAGTGTCCCTGGCGGATGTGCGCAAATCCATCAGTTTCTGTAAAACCGTCAAGATGGAAATTTTTGGCCTTGTGGAAAATATGAGCGGTTTCGAGTGTCCGCACTGCCACGAGAACGTGGACATCTTCGGATCCGGCGGTGGCGAGCGCACAGCGACTGAAACCGGAATCCGGTTTCTGGGCAAGGTGCCTTTTGACCAGAAGGTGGTTGCCTGCGGTGACTCGGGCACATCCATTCAGGAAAAATACGTCGATTCCCCGGTTTCAAAGGCGATCACGGATATTGCTGACAAGGTCGCCGAACTGGCGTAATAAATAGTTATTTGCGCTTCGCGCGTAATTTATTGTCATTCGCTTCGCTGTTATTTATTGTCAGCTCTCGGTTTGTGGCTTTTAGAGCTACCAGTTATGAGCAACAGCTGATAATCCGCAGGTTGCCAATGACATGCGCAGCATAAATCACGCCCGCAGGGCAAATTACACGCGCAGCGCAAATGACGACCGAAGGTCTTGTTACGGCCGCAGGCCTAAAAGGTAAGCCGCAGGCCGATGAAAAAGGCATCATCGGTCAGCGTGTCCTTGCCGTTGCTGTTGTCAAAATCAATGCTTATGGCCCGGTAGCCCGCAACGATGGCGGCAGTCCTGACGAGATATATCCGGATGCCGGTGCTGAAATCCACATAGGCGGAGGTGTCATTGAAGCTGAGGGGGTTCGGGGCACCCGAGAATTCGGCGAATATCAGAAGCGGGAAATTGGTATAGATTTTTCTAAAATCGTATTCACCCAGGCATGAGAAGCCGATGGCGGTAATGTCGTAATCCTTACGATTCACTTCTGCTTGTCCCGCCACCCCCTTGAATCCCAGGCCAAGCGTCAGGGCGGGGGTGAAGACTTCATCCTTGAGGTTTAAATACAGGTTTCCCAGGGTATAGTCCTTTTTACTGAAAATGATGCTGCCGCCGACATTTAGAACAGCCCCGAATGCCTGGGAATCGTACTCGACTATTCCGGCCAGGTCATCCGCATTGGCGTTGATTTCGATACTCATGGAGCCCGCATTCGCCACAGCGGAAAAAAGAAGAATGGTCATTATCACAAGCAATGCTGACCGGTATTTTACAGACATCATTTCATTTCCTCTCTTCAGGTCATTATTAAAATAGCGGCGAAGCCGCGTTTCGCAATCATTTTGCATGATTATGTACCATGCAAAATGATTATTACCACAGCCGATCGGCATGCGCCTCTGGAAGCCCGGCCTCGACGATTTTATTGGTTACTCTGGCGATGTGATAGGGCACAAATCTGATATCGACGCTGTGTTCCGCAACATCCCAGATAAGGTATTTGGCAGTGTTGTTCCCGTCCCGGGGTTGCCCCACGCTGCCGTTGTTGATAATATATTTTTTATCCTCGTACAGTTTTACAAGACCCTCTTTGAGGGGAGACTTAATGACTGTCTTACCATCGTAGCTTACGATCGCCATCTTGTGGGTGTGACCTATAAAACAAATTTTTTCTTCCAGCTCACCGAATGCGTCCATGAGGCCTTTATTGTCAATCTGGAACAGGTAGGTGATAATGGAATCCGGTGGAAACCCGTGCACGAACCGTCCCGAGCACATGCTGATGGAAGTCTCCAGGTTGGATATAAAGGTCATGCTCTCTTCCGACATCCAGGGCATGATGGTCAAAATGGATTGCCGGGCCGCCGGGTTGAACCATTTCAGATACGAGGGATCGATCATAGCCAGTTCATGGTTTCCCATAATCGTAGGGATGTCGCGGGATATGATCTGTTGCACGACCACTTCGGGTTCAGGGCCGTAGCCGACCATATCGCCGAGACAGATGACTGTATCGACCCCGTATTTTTCGATGTCATCGAAAACTTCGTTCAAGGCCTCCATGTTGCCATGGATATCGGAGATGACGGCTATTCGCATGGTTGCTGCATTGCCAGCTATAGGGAGCGCTTCAAGATATCAGCAGGCCCATTTTACGCGTATGTTAAATATCATATAACATTCCAATACCATATTATCAGCTCATTACCAAAAAAAATGTAGATGATCGCTCCTATGGCCAGAAACGGTCCGAAGGGGATTGCCAGCTTCAGATTTTTCTTTGTCTTGAGCATCACCAGGACACCGGCCAGCGTTCCGATGGCCGAGGCCATGAATATGGTCAGTAAAACCCCTTTCCAGCCGATGAAAGCGCCGATCATGGCCAGGAGCTTGATATCTCCGCCGCCCATGCCTTCTTTGCCGGTAATCAGGCCATAACCCCAGGCAACGGCATAGAGGATACCGCCGCCGGCCAGCAGGCCGATAATAGAATCCACTGGCCTCAGGGAGGGTATGAAAAAAGATGCGGTCAATCCCAGCGGTATCCCCGACAGGGAAATGATATCGGGTATGATGCGGTGATCGATGTCGATAAAGGTGATCACCAGCAGCGCGGCAATAAAGGCATAATAAATGGCGCCTTCAATACTCAGGTCGAATCGGATATAGGTACAGACGGCCAGCGCCCCGGCCAGGAGTTCCACCAGGACATATCGGAAAGCGATAGGGGCACTGCAGTTCCGACACCGGCCCCGCAGGAAAATATAACTCAGAACCGGTATATTGTCGTAAAATCGAATCGAGACGCCGCATCCGGGGCAGGCGGAAGGCGGGTGAACAATCGATTTCCCCGCAGGCAGCCTGAAAATACAGACATTCAGAAAACTGCCGATACAGAGGCCGAAGATGAAGGTGGTTATTTCGATCAAATAGCTCAACGTTTATACCTCTCCCATTGAAAAAGGCCATCGGTTTCCTCATGCTGAAATACGGCCGTAATCGGTTGAACATCTAAACCACAACAAACGGGGTGTACACAAGCAATAATTTTCATGCCTTATTGTCAAAGAGGAATTCTGTCTTATAATACAAGCTATAGCGTGCCTTGCCGAGCCGGGCAAAATATCGCTATTTCAATAATTTATAATTATAAACAGAATGTTATAACGATTTTCTCGTTCGTAAAATAGCTAAAATCGTGCATATACATTAGAAACAGGCTTCAGAACGGCTCTGGGTCTGGTCTTATTCAGCAGCACCGGATCCCGTCCATTAAATCGACGGACTGTTTCTAATGAATGGAGTTAAGATGGCCGAGACGGACAAAGACGATCTGATCAGTATCATAGAAGATGATGGTCTGGATGAAGAAATACCCACGACACTGCCCCTGATGCCGGTAAGGGATGTTGTAATTTTTTCCGACATGCTGCTGCCCCTTTTTGTGGGCAGGGAACGGTCGGTTCGTGCAGTGGAAGAAGCGGTATCCAAAAACCGTTTTCTGATCGTTGTTACCCAGAAAGATCCGGGCACGGAGAGTCCGGGGCCGGAAGAATTGTACGAAATGGGCACGGTGTGCAGGATTTTGCGTATGCTGAAGCTTCCGGATGGACGTGTGAAGGTCCTGGTTCAAGGCATTGCCAAAGCAAAAGTGCTGAAATATTTAAGAAAACGTTCTCTATATCGTGTAAGGGTTGACATTATTGATGAAGCGCCGGTCAAGATCGAGGATGTCGAGACCGAAGCCCTGATGCGCAACATTCGTGAGCACTCTGAAAAGATTCTGGCGCTGCGCGGAGAATTGACCGGTGATGTCAGCGCCATTCTGGACAGCATCGACGATCCCGGGAAGCTGGCCGACCTGGTTGCCTCCAACCTGCGATTGAAAATTGATGAATCGCAGATTCTGCTCGAATTGATTGACCCCATGGAGCGCCTTAGAAAGGTGAACGACCTGATCGTGCGCGAACTCGAACTCTCCTCCATGCAGGCCAAAATTCAATCCGATGTCAAGGACGAGATCTCCAAAAGCCAGCGGGATTATTTCCTCAGGGAGCAGGTGCGGGCCATCCATCGAGAACTGGGGGAAGACGACGAAAAAGCTCAGGAAGTGTTATCCTACAAGAAAAAGATCAAGCGCGCCAAGATGTCCAAAGCGGCCAATAAAGAGGCCCTGAAACAGCTCAAGCGCCTGGAGCAGATGCATTCCGATTCCGCGGAGTCGGCGGTTGTGAGAAGCTACCTGGACTGGCTTGTAGAGCTGCCCTGGAGTAAATCAACGCCAGATGACATCGACATTAAGAGGGCCAAGAAAGTTCTCAACCGGGATCACTTCGGGCTGGAGAATATCAAGAATCGAATTCTCGAATATCTGAGCGTGCGCAAGCTGAACAAAAAGACCAAAGGGCCGATTCTCTGTTTTGTCGGCCCGCCGGGGGTGGGGAAAACATCTCTGGGCCAGGCCATAGCCAGTGCCATGCAGCGCAAGTTCGTACGCATATCACTGGGGGGGATTCGGGACGAGGCGGAAATTCGTGGTCACCGCAGGACATATATCGGATCACTGCCCGGCAGAATATTGCAGGGATTGAAACAGGCCGGGACGAAAAACCCGGTGTTCATGATGGATGAAATCGACAAGCTTGGTTCCGATTTCAGGGGGGATCCCTCATCCGCCCTGCTTGAAGCCCTCGATCCCGAACAGAATACGGCGTTCAGCGACCACTATCTCAACCTGCCATTTGATCTTTCGTCCGTTATGTTTATTCTGACGGCCAACATTACCGACACGATTCCGTCCGCTCTCCTTGACCGCATGGAAGTCATCTACCTTTCGGGTTACACGGCGGAGGAAAAAACAATAATCGCCCAGAAGCACCTTTTACCCCGCCAGATCAAGGAAAACGGGTTGCGTGAGAAAAATGTCGCCTTGAGTTCCGGTGCTCTTGCCCAGATCATCAACGAATATACATCCGAGGCCGGGCTCAGGAATCTGGAACGGGAACTCGGGGCAATGTGCCGCAAGATAGCCAGAAAAACGGCGGAAGGCGGCAAAGGTCGGTATGCGGTTACCCGCGGTAACCTCCACAAGTTCCTGGGCGTCAGGAAATACTTTCCGGAAATGGACCAGGAAGAGAGCCAGGTGGGCCTGGCCACCGGATTGGCCTGGACCCAGGTCGGCGGTGAGGTTCTTTACGTGGAGGCGTCGCTTATCGGCGGTAAAGGCGAACTGATTGTCACGGGGCAGATAGGGGATGTCATGCAGGAATCGGCCAGGGCTGCGCTGAGTTACACACGGGCTAATTTGAAAAAACTCGGCGTGGAAGAGGGGATGCTCGACAATCTCGATGTTCACATCCATGTCCCGGCCGGCGCCATACCCAAGGACGGGCCGTCCGCCGGCATTGCCATGGCAACAGCCCTCATATCGGTCCTTACCGATAGAAAAATCGACAAGGATGTGGCCATGACCGGAGAGATCACCCTGCGCGGCAGGGTGCTGCCTATCGGGGGGTTGAAGGAAAAAGCGCTCGGTGCATTGCGGGCCGGCATACACACTGTCGTCATACCGGAGAAGAACAGGAAAGACCTGGAAGAGATCCCGGCAAATGTGAAACGCAAGATTAAATTCATGCCCGTGCATCAAATGGATGCAGTGCTGGCGCTCGCGT
>JAFDAT010000171.1 GCA_019313725.1 Deltaproteobacteria bacterium | reverse complement strand
TGGCAGCCCAGGTTCTGGGATTTACCGGCGTGGATGGCCATGGGCTGGAAGGGGTAGAATATTACTACGACAAAATGCTCAGAGGTCAGGAAAACAGCCGGGTCATCCTCAAGGACGCTCTGGGCCGCGGATTTGCCAAAGAGCAAACCGCCGAACAGATACTTCCGGCGGCAGATAATGCCAAAAACATCGTACTCACCATCGATCGGGCCATTCAATTCATAACCGAAAACGCTTTGGAGCAAGCGGTAACTGAATACTCGGCGGAATCCGGCATGGCCATCGTCATGGACCCGGACACGGGGGCGGTGCTTGCCATGGCCAACATCCCTTTGTTCAACCCCAACACCTTCGGTCAGTTCCCCAGGGAATCCTGGCGAAACCGATCTATTACCGATCCTTTCGAACCGGGATCGACCATGAAAATATTTTCGGCAGCCGCCGCGCTGGAATCGGGAAACTGCACCCCCAACTCAATTTTTTATTGTGAAAACGGCCGCTATCGCATCGGAAGCAACGTCATCCATGACACCCACCCCCGGGGCTGGCTGTCACTGCAGCAGATCATAAAATATTCCAGCAACATCGGTGTGGTCAAAATCATCGAAGCCGTCGGACCTGACACCCTGCACCGGACGCTCACCGATTTCGGTTTCGGTAAAAAAACCCGTCTGGACTGTCCGGGAGAAACTGCGGGTATACTCTCGTCACCCAAACGGTGGACACGGATCGATACGGGGACCATTTCATTCGGGCAGGGAATATCGGTTTCCGCGCTTCAGCTGGTTACGGCTGCCTCGGCCATTGCCAACGGCGGCGATCTCATGCAGCCCTACATATTGGCGGCCGTCAGCGATCACAACGGGGGCATCATCGAACGGACCGAACCCCGGGTTGTCAGAACGGCGGTATCGCCCAAAACAGCCGGGATTGTAAAACGCATCATGAAAACCGTCATCACCGAAGGGGGTACCGGCATCAATGCCGCGCTGGATGGCTACACGGTTTCAGGTAAAACCGGAACAGCCCAGAAAATTGATGACACCGGAAAATACGCCCGGGGAAAGTATGTCTCCTCCTTTTTAGGATTCGCCCCGGCGGATAAACCCGAGGTTGTCATTCTCGTAATTATCGATGAACCCGAAGGATCTCACTATGGAGGGACGGTAGCCGCCCCGGCCTTTAAAAAAATTGCCCACGAAACCCTGAACTATTTGAATATTCCGCCGCAGATAGAGCAGGACAAACTACGGGTGTCCCTAAGGATCGAGGACAAAGGATGATTCTGAAACGGCTCATTGAGACAATCGAACACGAGAAAGCCTCCGGAACGGCGGCGATGGAAGCGTGCCGGATAAGATCCATCCACTACGACTCCAGGGGTGTGGTTCCAGGGGGCCTTTTCGTAGCCGTTAAGGGTCTGATGGTTGACGGGCATGATTTCATCGAGGAAGCCATCGACCGGGGGGCGGCAGCCATAGTCGCTCAAAAACTCTTGCCGGCCAAAGTGCCTTATTACCGTGTCAAGAATACGCGCAGGGCCCTCGCATCCCTGTCCGACACTTTTTTCGGCCACCCGTCACACGGGTTGACCATCGTCGGCATTACCGGAACAAACGGGAAAACCACAACGGCCTACATCCTGGAAAACATCCTGAAAAATTCAGGCTGCAACGTCGGTGTTATCGGAACGATCAACTATCGTTACAACAAAAAGGTGTTTGACAATCCCGTAACGACGCCCGAATCGCTGGATCTTCAACGAATTCTGGCGGAGATGAAAACGGATGGGGTTTCCCATGTGGTCATGGAAATTTCGTCCCATGCCATTGACCTGGAAAGAATTTTCAGATGTGAAATTGATATTGGCATCTTTACCAATCTCAGCCAGGACCACCTGGATTATCATCATAACATGCAGTCCTATTGGGACTGCAAGAAAAGGCTTTTTACCGAACACCTGGGCAGGGCGACCGACGCCGGCAGCAAGACCGCCGTGGTCAACACCGGCACCCGGCAGGGACGCGAACTTCGGGAAGAACTTGCCTATGCGCTCATAACCGTCGGGCATGAACCGGAGAATATGATCCACCCGCTTTCAGCTGACTTCAAACTCCAGGGAATCACGGGAAGGCTCCAGGCCCCTGGCGGCAGCTTCGATTTTCAGTCACCGCTGGCAGGCCGCTACAATCTCGAAAACATTCTCTGTGCAGTCGGTGCCGGCTTGGCGCTGAAACTTTCACTTGAATCCATAAAGAAAGGGATTCAAGGCGTTTCGGCCGTACCGGGACGCCTTCAGCGGGTTCCGGGCCCGTCAGATCGGCATGTATACGTGGATTACGCACATACACCGGATGCCCTCGAAAATGTCCTGCATGCACTGAAAGCGCTTGGGCCTGAAAGGCTGATCTGTATCTTCGGCTGCGGCGGCAACCGGGACAGGGCCAAGCGGCCTCTGATGGGTGCAATTTCAGGCAGGCTGTCCGATCTGACCATCGTCACCTCGGACAATCCCAGAACGGAAAAACCGGGCACCATCATCGACGATATTCTGCCGGGATTGAAAAACACCTGCAGCAACCAGTACCGTCCCGGCGAAATTCGGAACGGCTGGCGCGCAAAAGGATTTCTGGTGGAACCCGACCGAAAGCAGGCTATCCGACTGGGGATCGAGGCTTCGAAAGCCGGCGACATTGTCGTCATTGCCGGAAAGGGACATGAAACATACCAGATTGTGGGTAACCGCACGCTTTCTTTTGACGACATGCGCGAAGCTGAAAAAATGCTGATGACGCATGAAAACCAGCGCAGACCTGAACATTGATAACCATTATGGACAACTCAAACCGCATACCGTGGACAACATCCGACATCCTTGAGGCGACAGGTGGTGTTCTCCAGACCGGGCCTGGCGATTACGTATTTAGCGGCATCTCCATCGATTCCAGAACCATTGGCCACGGTGATTTTTTTGTTGCCATCATCGGTGATGCCCATGACGGTCACAATTTTATAGCCGGTGTTCTGAAAAAAGGCGTGCGAGGTATTCTGGTTGGAAAAGAAAATACAGGCACATCAACGTTTGAAGAACTCGCGTCGGGGGGACACGTCGTTATCAGCGTAGCGGACACCACCCGGGCATTGGGCGACCTGGCATCTTACAACCGGTGCCGAACGCCCCTTTCGGTGATCGCCCTGACCGGCTCAAATGGAAAGACATCCACCCGAAGCATGCTGACCTGTGTCACGGCTAACCGATACGAGACCCTGGCAACCGCGGGTAACTTCAACAATGCGATCGGCCTGCCCCTTACCCTTCTCAGGCTCGAAGAAAAACACGATCTGGCTGTGCTCGAACTGGGGATGAACCGACCCGGAGAAATCAGAAGGCTGGCTGAAATCTGCCGCCCCGACATCGGCATGATCATCAACGTGGCACCCGCTCATCTCGAGGGATTGGGATCTATCGAGGGTATCAAACGCGCCAAGGGGGAATTGCTGGAAAAGTTGAACCCCGGCGGCAGGGCCATCTTGAATGCAGATGACCCTAACGTGCACGCCCTGGCTGAAGATGCACCCGGTGAAGTGCTGCTGTTCGGCATTTCCGACGATGCCGCCATTCGTGCAAGCCGTATCCGTGAACAAGGAAACGGGCTGTCCTTTCTCCTTGAAACGCCCGGTGAAACCGCTGAAGTCATGCTCGATACCCCTGGGCGCTTCATGATCTCAAATGCCCTGGCTGCTGCAGCCGCCGGATATTTATTGGAAATCCCCCTGCCGGAAATCAAAGCCGGGCTCGAACGCTTCAAACCGGTCAGCGGCCGCATGCACATCCGGGAACTTAGCAACGGAACTCGTATCATCGACGATACATACAATGCCAATCCGGAATCGGTGAAAGCCGCGCTCGACACCCTGCAGCAGATTGAAAAACAGGGGCGCGGGGCGGCTGTGCTGGGAGATATGCTCGAACTGGGCGAACAGTCCGCGGCCCTGCACCACGAGGTCGGGCGCCATGCCGCACTTACCGGCCCCGACAGACTTTATTTGACGGGCGATTCCGCACTCGACATGGCCCAGGGCGCCCGTAACGGCGGTATGGATACCAAACGGGTCATCAGTGGCTCGACACAAAAAATAGCTGAAGATCTCATCGCTTGGGCAGGTCCCCAAGACTGGATTCTGGTAAAAGGCTCCCGTGGCATGCACATGGAACGCATCGTCCAGGAGCTTGTCAACACTTTCGGACAAAGGTAGCGCATGCTTTATCACCTGTTATATCCGTTGCACACGACCTTTTCGGCATTTAATGTATTCCGCTACATTACATTCCGAACCATTTACGCCAGTCTGACGGCTTTCCTGATATGCTTCATACTAGGCCCCTGGGTGATCCGCAGACTCAAACGACTACAGGTCGGTCAGTACATCCAGGAAGACGGACCCGAAGCCCACCAGGCTAAAGCGGGGACACCGACAATGGGCGGAATACTGATCCTGTTTTCGATTCTCATGGCAACACTTTTATGGACCGACCTGACCAACGGCTACGTCTGGATAGCACTGATCATCGTCTGTGGGTACGGATTGCTCGGCTTCGCCGATGACTACCTGATGCTGGTCAAAAAAAGAAACAAGGGACTGACCGCCCGGGCCAAATTTTCAGGACAGATCGTCCTGGCAGCCGTGGCCGGAGTGCTGCTCTACATCAGCCCGGATTTTGACACGCGGGTGACCATACCATTTTTCAAAGAGATGTCACCCGACCTCGGGTGGGGCTATATCCTGTTTGCAATCCTCGTGATCGTGGGTTCGTCCAATGCCGTAAACCTGACCGATGGCCTGGACGGGCTTGCCATCGGACCTGTGATTATCGCCGCGGTCACGTACATGATTTTCGCATACGTGTCCGGGCATGCGAAAATGGCGGACTACCTGCAGATCAACTACGTGGCGGGAAGTGGTGAGCTGACGATTTTCTGCGGCGCCATCGCCGGTGCCGGCCTCGGTTTTCTCTGGTTCAACACCTACCCGGCGCAGATTTTCATGGGAGATGTGGGATCCCTCTCCCTGGGCGGCGCACTGGGTACTGTTGCCGTCATCACCAAGCAGGAAATATTGCTGGTGATTGTGGGCGGGTTGTTTGTCATCGAAGCACTTTCAGTCATTTTTCAGGTCAGTTTTTTTAAGATGACCAACGGCGGGCGCATATTTAAAATGGCCCCTCTGCACCATCATTTTGAATTGAAAGGGTGGGCTGAGCCCAAAATTATCGTCCGTTTCTGGATCATCGCCATCGCCCTGGCCCTGGTCTCCATGAGTACCCTTAAACTTCGTTGAGACAGCGAGCAAATAGAATGAAGACAGACCAATCAACGACATACGACATCACCCTGCTCTTTTCCGTACTGTTCCTGGTGGGAATCGGCATCGTTATGGTCTACAGCGCCAGTTCGGCATTGGCACTGAAAAAGTTCGGCTCAGGCTATTATTTTCTGAAACGGCAGGCTTTTTTTTCCCTGGTCGGCATTATCGCCCTGGTTGTCTGTGGCCATATACCCTTTAAAACCTATCGCATACTGACCTATCCCATATTGTTGCTGGCTCTGGCGCTATTGGCCGCGGTTCAGATTTCCGCCCTGGGCATATCGGCGGGAGGCGCCATGCGGTGGCTGCGGATCGGCCCGTTTTCATTTCAACCTTCCGAGTTTGCCAGGCTGGCCATGATCATCTACCTGGCCTACTCCATGAGTAAAAAGCAGGAAACAATCAAGGATTTTTTCGTAGGGTTCATGCCGCACGTCATCGTTCTGGGCATGTTCACGATCCTGATTTTCATGCAGCCTGATTTCGGCACGGTCGTCATATTGGCTGCCGTCACCTGGATGATGATGTTTGTCGGCGGGGTCCGCATACTGCACCTTTTGTCGGCGCTTCTGTTGTTCCTGCCGGTGGCCTATTACTTCTTGCTGAACGCCGAATATCGTATTCGACGGATCATCAGCTTTCTGGATCCCTGGCAATACCCGACGGATGAAGGCTACCAGATTGTCCATTCACTCATGGCGTTCGGCACCGGTGGGATCTGGGGAACCGGCATTGGAAAAGGATACCAGAAGCTGTTTTATCTTCCCGAACCGCACACCGATTTCATATTTTCGGTCATCGGGGAAGAACTCGGACTCTGGGGTGTACTCTTCATTCTTGGTATCTATGCCCTCATTCTGTGGCGGGGCATCCGCATTGCGCGCAATACCGACGATACCTTCGGTGCCTATCTGGCCACCGGCATCATCGCTACCCTTACCCTGCAGGTCTGCGTGAACATGGGGGTGACCCTGGGGCTTTTACCGACAAAGGGACTGACACTTCCCTTTCTGAGCTACGGGGGCACATCACTCCTGATCAACATGGCCTCCATCGGCATCCTCATGAATATCGGGGCCAAACATTCAGGGAGGTCTCATGCAAGTTAGCGGACACGCGCATATAAGAAAGCCATGCCTGGGTGCAGCCGTTGCGGATGGTCTTCACCGGCAGGCCACACGACCTGCAGGCAGTCGTGCCGCCAATCAGAGGACCCATCCCGTCCGCGTGGTCATTGCCGGCGGGGGCACCGGCGGGCACCTCTTCCCCGGTATTGCCGTTGCCGAGGAAATTCTTTCCAGGAATGCGGAGAGTGATATCCTTTTTATAGGAACCGGCAAACCATTCGAAACATCCGTCTTAAATGAAAAAGGCTTCAGGCATGCGGCCATAGCCGTGCAAGGCCTTAAAAACCGGGGGCTGCTGAAACAGCTGTGGGCCTTCATGCTGCTGCCCATGAGCCTGGCTGCCTCGGCAGGGCTCCTGAAGGACTTCAATCCGGACCTGGTTCTAGGCGTTGGCGGATATTCAGCCGGACCCGTGGTGGCCGCCGCCTGGATGAAGGGCATAAAAACCGTGCTCCAGGAACAGAATATTCTGCCGGGCATAACCAATCGATGGCACTCCCGGATTGCGGACCGAACCTATCTTTCATTTCCGGAAACAAGGGGAATGAAAAGAGCGGGCCAAGCAATGGTCACCGGAAACCCGGTACGGCACGAGTTCCTCGCATCGTTGCCGCCAATCAAACAGGCATCGGCGGAAGCTGTGAAGACACCATCGCCATTTACCATACTTATTGCCGGCGGGAGCCAGGGAGCGCATGCCATCAACCTGGCCGTTATCGGGGCACTCGGGCACCTCAAAAAAAAGGAGCGTTTTC
>JAFDAT010000009.1 GCA_019313725.1 Deltaproteobacteria bacterium | reverse complement strand
GATTTCCAAGCCTAAAGCAGAGTACATGACGGATGACTATTTTGAGCTGGACTTGCCGTTAGCGCCGGCAGTCATGGTGAGTGATGAAATCATTGTCGAGGGCTCCGACATCCCTGGCGAAAAGATAGAGTCCGCAATATGCAGACACCTGGGTCTTCCCGAACCGGTAGTCCCCAGGAAAGGAATTGTTCGTCGCCTGTTCAAGCTGTGAATGGTGGGATCCTAAGGGTTTGCGTAGAAATAAGTTCGCAGATTTTCAGAGTTCAGGCGCCCGCTCAGCAAGGCATGAAAATGCAGAAATATCTGGCATATGTCGAATTTTCGCAACGCCGCTGAGCGGGATGGATGGGCGCTGAAAATGTGAAGTTATTTTTGCGCGAGCCCTAAAGCACACTGGTTCAATGACGAAGAACAACTTCAAGCGTCTTTGGCTCAAGCTACTCGGAACGTTTTTCTGGCAAACGCTCTAATCAAATGGAAATGCCTTGCCGGTGGTTGAAAATAGGGCTATTTACATTGAGATAACACATTATCTTCTGAAAAAGTTGACAAATATGATTTTGAGCATTAAATTCACAACGTTTGATGGAAGTCATAAAATAATTCTAATTAAAGGAGACAATGATGAAGAAAGAACTGCAAGCGGTAAAAAAGGAACTCAATGCTATTTCAAAACGTTTAGACAAACTGGTTGATGCCCTAAAGAAGGCAGATGCTAAACCTAAAAAGAAAGCAGCCAAAAAAGTAACTCCCAAGAAAGTTGCTAAAAAGGCTGCACCGAAGGCCGCTAAAAAGACAGTAGCCAAGAAAGCTGCTCCGAAGAAGGCTGCACCCAAGAAGGCAGCGGCCAAGAAAGCCGCACCGAAAAAAGCTGTAAAAACTACGGCGGCCGATACAGTCTTGAAGGCCATCAAAGGCTTAAAGAAAGGTACGGACACGGCCTCTCTGATGAAAAAAACCGGGTACGATCAGAAAAAGGTTGCCAATATCATTTTCAAACTGAAGAAACAGGGTAAGATTACCAGCCCCCAAAAGGGTCTGTATGTGAAAGCTTAGCAGTTATCTGGCAGATAGTTTTGACGTGTGGACGGTACATAGGCGTGGCGCCTTTTGCCGTCCATTTTTTTTAAAAGTTATCTGAATTCAAAATTATTTCTTGGAATCTGTCCCCAGGCTGTCTGATAGTCTGTAAAACAGAAACTTATGTGGTATGGTAACATCACAAATCTCAAATTAATATTGCAGGTGATCTATGAAAATAAAAACCAAAGTATTGCTATACCTTGTTCTGCTGGCCGTCACAGACACAATCATACCGATACCAATAACCAGTATGCTTTTAATATTTGTGCTTTACCAGAAACCAGCCTGGTTCAGAGAATTAGTTGCTGATATTTATGGTTCTTGATCGGATGTGAACCAGACACTTTTCATCACATCCGCCTCCAAATGGGAACAAAAGGGATGCCCTCTACAACGGCTGATGCAATACCAGGCGCAGCGTTCATGGATGTTAAGGGGTTGGAACACGTCGTACCGAACTTGAATGCCTGTTGGGGTGACATTAAGGATGCAATGATTGACCACATGGGCAAGGTAAAATAGCTAAAATTCAATCAATAGGCCAAGCTGTGGGAGAGGGCTTATACTACGGAAGAATTAAATACATTCCCGGTTTTTGCTCCAGTTATTCCGGGTAGCCTGTGATGTCTTTGATTTCTTTGTATAGGGGTAGCAGTTGTTTGTACATCTTCAGATATACTTTATTGTAAAGGCCATCGTAAATTTCGTGATTTCTTTTTATTGGCTCAAAGGTTTTGCCGACTCTGCTCATCGCATTTATCGCTGTTTGAAAATCCGGAAATACACCCAGACCGACGGCTGAATCAATGGCAGCCCCCACCAAGGAGGTTTCATGTGTGTGAGGCCGTTCAACTGCAAGTCCGAAAATATCGGCTGCAATCTGTACAATTGAGTCACTTTGTGATCCTCCACCCGAAACACGGATTTTTGTAATTGGAACTTTGTTCTTTTTTTCTATCAATTCCGCCCCTTCTTTGAGTGCATACAGCAAGCCTTCGATGATTGCCCGATATAAATGGCCTTTTGTGTGTAAGTCTCCAAAACCAATAACCGCGCCTTTTGTGTATTGCGCGATATCAGGACCAGGTGTCCAATAAGGTTGTAAGACAAGCCCCATAGAACCTGCCGGCACGTCTTTAATTAGTTTTTCAAGTAGTTGTTCAGGGCTGACCTTTGTGCCCATTGCTTCATGTCTTTCCTGATGGCCGAATTCCTCCTTAAACCATGAGACCATCCAGAATCCACGCATGACACAAACCTCTGAAAAATACTGGCCGGGTATGGCCGACGGATAGGGCGGCATTGCCGGTTTAAGTTCAACATACTTTTCGCTTTGAGTGTTGATGGTTGCCAGGGTACCAAAACTTAAGCAGGCTGTATCAGGCGTAAGGCATCCTGAACCTATAACTTCACAGCCTTTGTCGTTCGACGCGGCTACCAGAGGTAAACCTTTTGGGATACCGGTTTCCTTGGCTGCTTCATGGGTAATGACGCCCAACTGTTCGGTCGGATTTACCAGGGTGGATAGTTTTTCCCTATCGACTGGGAAGAGCCAGCTCTTTGGATCAAGTCGGTGTGCCCATCTGAATTTTTTTGTATTGAATGGAATGGCACCGATAATATTTCCAACGGAATCATTATATTCGCCAGTCATTTTGAAAGTAAAATATCCAGATAGAAATAGATATTTATGTGTTTTATCCCAAATTTCAGGCTGGTTTTGCATTATCCAGTTCGACCGGCAGTATTGAATTGCAAATTTGACCAACCCATAAAGGCTGACTGCTTTTATAATAGGATAGCCAATAGGTGGAAGTACACGTCTGATGTCTGCTTTTCGCTGATCGAGCCACACAATAGCAGGGCGGAGAGGTTTCCCATCCTTGCTCAAGTTGATCATCGTGCCGCGTTGAGTCGTAATGGTAACCGCCTTGATGGCTTCTTTATGTCGATCTGTTTTATGCAAAAGCGCTTTGCAGGTTTTACATAACATCTCCCAGTAATACTCAGGGTTTTGTTCCGTCCATCCAGGTCGCTCAGAGTAGTAAGGTTCGATTTCATTTTTTACAAGGTCTGTTATTTCGCCGGAATAATTTACCAGGGCTGCCCTGATAGACTGAGTACCGGAGTCAATAGCCATTATAAGTTCTTCATTTTTTTGTGTCGAGTTCCGCATATTAACCACCTGATAAAAATTGTGAGGATACCCATTTCAGGGTTCAATTTTCTAAACATTTTTTGTCCGCATTCAGCTTGGAAGCTTAAATGAGCGAAGCGTCCCGGATATCTCTTCGGTCTTTTTCTTTTCGTCCCAGCCGAGATACTCCGCACTTATATCCGCGACTTTTTTTATAAGTTCTTTGCCGGGATTCCCTAAAGTCCCAATACCGGTTCTCCTGAACACGATGTCCTGTAGCGTTTTAGCCATTTCATTTTTTAGGGCGTATAAAACCTGGGCCAATATTTCCCCATCATGATTTATCGGCTTCAGTAGCGTTTTATCGGTTCCCGCCATTTCGATGACACGGTGATATTCAGTTCCGTAAAGTCTGCCTAGCCAGCCAATTGTCTTTTCGACGATATCCGGGCTCTTTTTTTTGATCTTCTTCAAAAAAGCCGGCAAATCACTGATTTCACAGCTCACCAAATGTTGTTTGTGCGTTATGCATTTGCCTATATTTTTTTTCATTTTTTTCCCGACAACTTTCATGACGTTTTCGGCAAGATTTCGGCTGGTTGTATATTTTCCACCCTCAACGGTGATCATGCCCTTGATGCCCTCTTCGGCATTGTCATATATTTCATATTTTCTGGACATTTGCCTGGTGTTCTGGCTTTCATCGTCCACCAGTGGTCTTAGGCCTCCATAGGCGTATAAAATATCCTCATAGTTTATTTTTTTTTCCTCACCGAGGTATGCGTTTACGGTGCCAAGAAGCTCAAGGATCGATTCTTTTGTTACTTTGTATTTATCGGGGGCACCTGTATATTGCTTGTCCGTCAGGCCGATCAATGTGTGTCCACGCCAGGGCAGCATGAAAAAACCGGTGTTGCTCGATTTGCTGTAAGTGACTGTATGGTCGCAAGTCAGATTCCTGGTAATAATGTGAATACCCTCCGAACGAACAATCGATTTCTTCCTTAGTTTGTCGGAAGTAAGCCCCAATATTTCATCCGCCCATGGACCGCTGCAATTGATCATGAGTTTGCCCTTCAGCTCGACATCTTCACCACTGAGCAGGTTTTTAACCTTGACCCCGCTGATTTCATCGTGGCCCGAAAAGATAAACTCCTGAGCTTTGGCGTAGTTTGATACGCGGGCCCCCTGTCGAACCGCTGATTTAATAAACGCCAAGGTCAGTCGTTCAGGGTATAGGCTCGCACAGTCATAGTATATGTGGGCCCCTTTAAGTCCTTCCTTTTTGACAACAGGTTCAAGTTCGACCGCTTTTTTAACGGAAATGGTTTTGTGAAAGGGTATCTTTTTGCTTTTGTCCCACGTAAAGCCTTTATCAAATGATAACAGGTCATAAAGAATCATACCGATTTTCAGATTCCAAAAGCTGTTGATCCTATGCGTGTTGTAGCAAGTCAGCATAACCGGCATGGGATACACCAGGTTTGGTGCTATATTGGAAAGGATTCTCCGTTCACGCAAAGATTCACGAACGATATCGAATTCCATATTGGCGAGATACCTCAGTCCGCCATGGATGAGCTTTGAGGTGGCTGAAGAAGTTGCCCATCCAAAGTCCTTTTTTTCAATCAGAGCGACTGACAAGCCCCGTGAGGCCGCATCATATGCAACCGTAGCACCGGTTATGCCCCCGCCGATAATTATGAGATCAAATTTCTCCCCAGAATAATTCTCGATGAATCTTTCCATTTATTTGCTCCAGCGATTGTGATTTTATCATACTTCTAATTTTATCCCTCTATTTTCAGCTCGTTTAATGCTCCAATCCACAAAGTCATCTGGCGGAATGTCCTGTTCAGCTTCAGGTCTTGGGATTAATTTAATGGCATCTGCTGGGCAGGATATCGTACAAACGCCACAACCTATGCATAGCGTATTCATGACCTGATAAATATCATCCTCTACAGAGATGGCGTCCATTTGACATCGTTCATCTGCACAGACCCCACATGCGGTGCATTCATCGGAATCGATTAAGGCTAAATAATTGCTCTTTGCAAACGTGTGGATCGCACCATATTCCTTTGCTGCCCGTATTACCTCACAACAGCAAGAGCAGCAGTTACAGACAGTACCATGCCCCTCTTTTGTGTTATAGAACACATTATGGATTAGACCTTCCGCTTCTGCCTGAGCAATCACCTTGAAGGCTTCCGCTTTTGATATGATCCTACCACCCCTTAAAAAATAGTCGTACACTCCTTTTTCTTGGGAAAAGTTAAGGCAGACCTCCAAAGAATGATCGCAGGGTTTGCCCATAATGGCTCTTTCTTTACGGCAAACACAATCTATCACATTGAAGGATTTTGCACTCTCAAGCATTTGAGTTAAATTTTCGTACGGTTGGATTTGAGAATCCTGTTTGAGATTCGTATTAATG
Source organism: Deltaproteobacteria bacterium (assembly GCA_019313725.1). Taxonomy (GTDB): domain Bacteria; phylum Desulfobacterota; class Desulfobacteria; order Desulfobacterales; family B30-G6; genus JAJDNW01. The sequence continues at coordinate 17,293 of JAFDAT010000009.1, read as the reverse complement.
GGGATAGTCCGTGCAATGGCTGGTTCATACCCGCCAAGAGATTTAGACAGGACAGGGAAATACTCTTCAAACAATTCGACCAATTCCCGGTCAAGCCGATACACCTGATACTCATATATCCCGACTACAAATGGAGCCAGCATATACACCTGTTGTCCCTTGTGGGTTGAGCTTTCAATCTGACCCTTTTCTGCCATTTTATCGAGGGTTGTACGGGTATCCTCCACTGGTTCACCCAGACGATCAGCAATGGCATCAGCTGTCTCAGGAAGGCATTTTAGCTTCAAAGCCATTTCAGCATCTTCGGATGTGAAGATTTTTTGCAGTATCTTTAGCTCAACGCCAGAATCTGTTGCCGGGTAACCTTGCGGCAATTGGTCAAGTCTCTCGGCAAGCTGTTTGTAAACATCGGTCATTGTTAAATCTCCCCTGTGATAATTTTATCTGACAGTTATGGTATTTTGCCAGATGTGTTCATGATGATCAAGACTGAAAAGATGGAGGCGGAATACGGAGGGGAAATGATTAATTTGTGTAGGTATCGGTAATTTTGAAAGGCAGAATTATTGAAGAAACGACAAGCATCATCTTTGAGGCGAGAGACTCAAATTTAGATTTTCTATCTAATAAATTCGAAATCACTTACATGTAAGGGCTTTCTCACAGGAACAAGCCATGGCACCCATAAATTTCCACTTATTATCTTGCTTTATCCATGTCTCCATAATCCGACCGCTATCGGATGATACTTTTCCTTTCCACTGGTATAAATAAAATACATTAGCGATATTGTTAACGATATGAATATTGAGTGGTTCTAATTCGTAAGTAACAGGCTTGTCATAATCAAACCATCTTTTATATTCTTCCTTTATTGCATTTGCATCATAAGGCTTTTTCTTGGTTGGCCACCATTCGAGATTGCCCTTGGTGCCAAGAGCAGTTATTGCGTCGTCGGCATCACCCAGTATCATATTTTTCCAGAAGGTCTCTGTTGTTTTCCAGAGTTCCTTTTGCGCATCAGTCCATTCTTCCCCAGAAACCTGAAAACCCCAAAATACCATTATTCCGCAAAGGAGCAAGGAGACTAAAACTCTTTTCATTAAATTCGTTTGCTGTGCTTTCATAAGTCCTCGCTTTATTTTAAGATTAATTTATGATGGGAAAATGTAATCTTATTTGCCAGAAGAGCTCTTTTCAGCACTCTTTTCAGATAGTGCCGCAAGTCCACCGATGGCACCGAGGTTCATGGAATCCAATGCGGAGCTTGGAACAATAATCAATGATCCCTTTTCTTTGAGCCCTTCAAAAAGCATATTCATACCACGCAGTTGAAGTGCGACAGGGTTACCCTGGTATTGTTTGCTGGCTTCCGAAAACTTTTCGGCGATTTCGGTTTCAGCTGTTCCAAGGATAATTCGAGCCTGACGTTCCCGCTCAGCCTGAGCCTGTTTACTCATTGCATCTGAAAGCGCCGCTGGGATAACAATATCTTTGATGCCCACATTTTGACATGAGATCCCCCAGGGATTGGTGTGTTCATCAAGCGTGTGCTGAAGATCTTCGGCTATTTTTTCACGATTTTGGAGAAGATCTGCCAGTTCATGTCTCCCGATAGTATCCCTTAAGCCAGTAAGGGTCATGTAGGTTACGGCCTGAACATACTCCCTCACCTCTAAGGCAGCCTTCTCCACATCCCATACCGTCCAATAGACAACAGCATCAACATCAACTGGCACCGTATCCTTTGTTAAAGTTTTTTCTGCGGTAATATCTGTTACCCTAACACGTTGATCGATATAATCATCTATCCGATCAATAATGGGAATTATTAGGAAGATTCCCGGTCCTCTCAGACCAAGAAATTTACCCATTCTAAGCACAACGGCTTTTTCCCATTGGTCAGCGATCCGTATCGAGGCTGCAATAACCAGCAGCACGAATACAGGAATGGCAGCAATGCTCCAGTGGACGACATTTAATTGTTCCAGCAATAGTCCAGTGATTGCAGCAATAACTATTAGTGTTATGGAAATTGGATTGAAACTCTTTTTTAATGTAGTATCTGATTTCATGTCTTCCCCCTTTGTCTTTTTTTCAATTCATCGACCATTTCCTCTGCACTGAACCCATAACTGGAGGCGATGCTTAAATACTCTGAACAGATGCTATCAAGTTTATTTTGTCGTTCTGATTTGGGTATTTGTATATTTGTCGAACCTATAAATGTACCTGTACCTTGCTGTGTTTCCAAAATACTTTGAATTTCAAGCTCCCTGTATGCTTTGCCGACGGTATTGAGATTGACCTTAAGCTGGACGGCTAAAGCTCTGACCGTTGGCAATTGTTCGCCTACTTTTAAATCTCCACTTGCGACACCATAGCGGATTTGATCGATGATCTGCCGATAAAAGGGAACCCCAGATTTTGGATCTAATTTAAAATCGATCATTATTCGTTACCTCTCCCGATTTAATATACATACCTCTAATCAACTATTGTTATAGTATAATATAACAATATAAATATAGTTGTCAAGAAATATTCCTATCAGGCTAATTCAAGAGGAAGATACTAAGGTATGAAATCTCAAAAATTAAAAAGAAGTCAGGTACTGATATTTGGAGTATCACCACTTAAAAACGTAACAGACTCTATACAGATATGCAAATGGGATACACGGTGTTGGGGGAGCCGGGATCTGAAAGGGGAAATTGAGGGTAACCTGGTAGGCAACATCACGACCATTACAAATTTTCTCAATGCCACCCGAACCCAGAGTTTCGGATACGACGACCTGTATCGCCTTACAAGCGCTGCGGGAGTGTACGGCACCTTAGACTATACCTACGACAACGTCGACAACCGGCTTACCAGGACGGAAAACGGCCAGACCGACGTTTAGCAATACATTACCGGCTCCAATTTGCTCCAAAATATCTCTGGGGCCAATCCAGAAAGCTTCACCTTTGACGTCGCCGATAATATGACTGCCGCCGGTGGTATGTCTTATGTGTATAACCAGAATAACCATGTACTGATCAGTGCGCCGTCGTATCTTTCACCGGCGAGAATCATGCAGCATTTGAAAGGGAAAAGCTCATATCGTTTGCAGCGAGAATTTCCCAAGCTACAAAAACAATATTGGGGTCGCCATTTGTGGGCCCGTGGGTATTTTGGTGCAGCAGTAGGTGCGGTAACTGAGGATCAAATCAAGCAATACATAGAGAATCAGTCGGAAGAACCGAGTTCTTTCAAAATATGGGAGGAACCTGAAGAAAAAACTGATCCCACAGAACCTCAGCTGGATTTATCCGAGTAGACTTGGTGGCTTTAGGCTTAAAGGGCGTTCACGCCTGAAACAATCTACCGGCTTTAGCCGGTAAGACATTGAATATGTATAAATCACTTAGAAAAATTAATGGTTATTGAGTTGGAAATTAGATTCAAGAAGTTGGAATATATATTACCAGTCAGATTTTTAGCTGAATAATTGCAGATACGCAAATATGGTATCTTAGAAAGTATGGGGGGCCGTAAGGCCCCCCATTGATTCCATCAAACTGGACTTTATAGACTGAATTTCTTGACAAACCTATAATCTGGCATTAGCTTTGCCACCAATTACAGGAAGGAAGTAATTATAACTTATCACAAAGGAGAAAATCAAAATGAAGAAGGAACTGCAATCAGTAAAGAAGGACCTTAACGCATTAGCTAAACGTGTGGACAAACTGGTAGCTGACCTGAAGAAATCCGAGGCTGCTAAACCGAAAACGAAAGCTGCACCCAAAAAGGCCACCCCCAAAAAGGCTGTGAAGAAGGCAGTAGCTAAAAAAGCCGCACCTAAAAAGGCAGCCCCCAGGAAACCTGCTACAAAGAAGGTTACAGCTGCTGATACCGTACTGAAGGTAATCTCTGGCTTAAAGAACGGTACTGATACTGCTGGTCTTTTGAAAAAGACCGGATTCAACCAGAAGAAGGTTGCCAATATTATTTTCAAATTAAAGAAGCAGGGAAAGATCATAAGCCCTAATAAGGGACTTTATGTGAAAGCGTAGAAAGTTTCTGTCATTCTGAAAAGGCGGTCTGGGATAATTAGTCCCTTTCCGCCTTTTTCAATGGAAAGTGTGTTATCACAGGTTGCCAGATACCTCTTCGACCGTTGATGTGTCGGAGATGTCACTACGCTTCAAGGCATTGACTTATGCCAGTAATCACGAATTTTTCCTAAAATCAAACTATACCATATATTGTGGGTGGGTCTATTTTTGTGATTGCTTAATTCGAGCATAACAACCAACTGAATCGACCGCCTCCCGGATGGCTATGATCCATTGACTTCTACCTGTCTTTTTTAATATCGTCTATTTAGAACTCTGTTACATAATCACAACCTGAAGGGTATCGTCTGAGATGATGTAATCACCACTTTTCGGCAATGGTCAATAATCGAAAGCTTCTTTCGTTAATCCTAATAGGAGGCCTTTTCAATTTCGGGTTAATTGTGGAGGAGATGATAACATAAAAATGCAACTTTCCCAAAATAGCGTCCGCTGCTTGTGCAATGATGGTATCACAGGTTTGCCTAACCTGGTGATAAGTTGGAGTGATGTTGTTAGTTTTTTTATGTTGTTTCATTTCTAATATTTTTTATGTAATTCATAAATAGAAAAATACCCATTTTAACTTTCAATCCAAGCATTCCATATTTCATAATCCTGAGCCTTTCTTGCTATTCTCTATTTTTGGCTGTATAGGTAGTTTAAGGTTAAGGTTTCGGATAGAATTGAACCACCAATGAAATAGGGCTGAAATGGATTGATCATTCAAGCCAGATACCCTCATTGCGACACGAAGTTACATATTCCAACAGCTCAACTGCAGTAATCTATAATCGCTTGAACTCAGCATCCGTTAACGATACCCTATAGGAGCATGCATTCCTGGCGCATTTATGAGGGTTGCATTTGCGTGTTTTGGAGAACGGTTTGAACGATATTGCAAGACGCCAAACGAATATACGATCTGGGCAATTCAAGATTCTCATTGCCATTTTCGGCTTTTTCTTATCGTTTGTTATGCTCCATAATATTTGTTTAGCGCAAGCATCCGCCCGGGAGGTATATGTTGTTAACATCTCCGGAACGGTAGACCCGGGTATGGCGGCCTTTATAAAAAGAGCGCTTGGGGTGCTCGCTGACGATCCGGACCCCCATTTTGTTTTTGAAATAGATACCTTCGGCGGACGCGTTGATTCCGCGCTACAGATCGTAGATACCCTTTTATCTGCTCCTGAAGGTAGGACGATCGCCTTTGTAAAAAACAAAGCCATCTCTGCAGGTGCATTGATCGCCCTGGCCTGCAGCAGGCTTGTTATGAGAAAGAATACCACTATAGGCGACTGTGCACCGATCAGCTATTCAAACGAAGGCCCAAAGATGCTGGGGGAAAAGTTCCAGTCCCCCTTGCGGGCCAAATTCCGTGCCCTTGCGAAACGCAATGGTTACCCCGAAACTCTGGCGGAGTCCATGGTCACTGCTGAGATGGTGGTTTATGCTGTAGAAATGGAGGGAAAAATTATTTACATGGATTCCCAGGCATTCGAAGATCTAAGCCAGGCGGAAAAGGAGAGGGTTTCATCGAAAAAGACGATTGTAGCCAAGGGCGAACTTCTGACAATGGATGATGCCGAGGCATTTGAGCTGGGCTTTTCAAGGATGAGCGTTGATAATATTGATGAAATGCTGCGACGAATGGGAATAGAAAACTACAAGCTAATTCGGATCGAAGAGAGTTGGTCGGAAGCGTTCGTCCGGTTCATCGGTGCCATTACACCGTTTTTGTTGATGATTGGCCTTGCCACCCTTTATATGGAAATAAAGGCGCCTGGATTCGGGGTGCCGGGGATTATCGGGATCACCTGTCTCGCCCTTGTTTTTCTAAATCAGTATTTGGTTGGTTTGGCTGATTATACGGAACTTTTGCTTTTGATTCTGGGAATTATCCTTTTAGGATTTGAACTTTTTGTGATACCCGGCTTCGGTATCACAGGAATTGCTGGCCTTCTTTTTATCGCCGCAGGCGCCATACTGGCACTTCAGGATTTTGTCATCCCAGACCCTTCCTTCCCTTGGCAGGCAGAACTTTTGGTAATAAACGTCTTACATGTCCTCGGGGCCCTTTTCATGGCTATCATCATTGCACTTTTTGCCTTGCGTTACCTCCTGCCAAAACTTTCTGTCGTTGTCGAAGGACCGTATCTGGACACGACCCTCAAAGATTCCCATGCGGATTCTGTGGAAGCTAGTGGAGCCAAAATAGGTGACATTGGAATTGCAATGACATTACTTCGACCTTCTGGTAAGGTAAAGATCAAAGACGAAATCTTTGATGTGGTCACGGAAGGAGAATTCATAGAAAAGGGGACCCCGGTGAAAATTCTGGAAATCAAGGGGAACCGGCTCATAATATCAAGGAAACCTGAAGATGAATGATAGTTTGCTTCTTCCAATCATTCTGCAGCTTGTCGGCGTGGTGGTTATCATTGCAGAAATTATTCTTCCGTCAGGCGGTATCCTTTCAATTGCAGCGCTCGGTGTTTTTGGATATTCACTTTTTATTGTTTTTAACGAAATATCAATGACTGTCGGTTTTTCCTTTGTAGCTGCGGATCTTATCCTTATTCCTGTTCTCGTCATCGTAGGATTGAAACTGCTGGCCAGATCGCCGGTTACACTTCGCAAAACACTATCCCGGAAAGAGGGTGTTTCCTCTCAATCTTCCGAGTTGGAAAGCTATGTTGGTACGCAGGGAAATGCGGTCACAAACCTTCGTCCTGCGGGAATAGCGGTTATCAATGGCAAAAGAGTTGATGTGGTCACTCGTGGAGAATATCTAGAAAAAGACTCTGCGATTATTGTCACCACGGTGACCGGCAATCAGATTATTGTACGAAAAAATGACCAACCATAAAGAGAGGAGCTATCATGTTTACCAACATCGTTCTTATCATTATTGGAATAGCGGTTCTTGTACTGCTTTATTTTGTGGGTTCCGCCATATCCTTGTGGGTACAGGCACTGGTTTCAGGTGCACGTGTGGGTTTGATTGCCATCGTGTTTATGCGTTTTAGAAAGGTTCCCCCCAAACTGATCGTCAATGTAAAGATCATGGCCGCCAAGGCCGGTCTGGACATCTCAACCAATGATCTGGAATCCCACTTTCTGGCGGGGGGGGATGTGATGCGCGTGGCCCAGGCCCTTATCGCGGCGGACAAGGCCAGTATCGAACTAAATTTCAACCGGGCCGTTGCCATCGACCTGGCCGGAAGGAATGTTCTGGAAGCCGTTCAGATGAGCGTGAATCCAAAGGTCATCGAAACGCCCCTGGTGGCTGCCATGGCCAAAAACGGTATCCAGCTCAAGGCCATTGCACGGGTAACCGTCAGGGCAAATATCGATCGGTTGGTGGGCGGCGCCGGAGAAGAGACCATTCTGGCCCGGGTGGGGGAAGGGATCGTGACCACCATCGGTTCGGCTAATACTCATAAGCTGGTCCTTGAAAATCCGGACATGATCTCAACACGAGTCCTTGAAAAGGGTCTGGATGCCGGGACTGCCTACGAAATTCTTTCCATTGATATCGCGGATGTCGATGTGGGAAAAAACATCGGGGCAGAGCTTGAAACAGATCGGGCTGAGGCGGACAAGAAAATAGCACAGGCCAAGGCCGAAGAAAGAAGGGCTATGGCCATTGCCGTCGAACAGGAAATGAAGGCCAGGGTACAGGAGATGCAGGCAAAGGTTGTTGAATCGGAGGCAAAGGTCCCGCTGGCAATGGCCGAGGCCTTTTTAAAGGGCAACCTGGGTGTGATGGATTACTACAAGATGAAAAATATCGCGGCAGACACCCAGATGCGTGACAAAATCGGTTCACCTGAGGATAAATAGGTTTAAGTGATGAAATTCGAACATCTTATATGGATCATCATCTTTCTGTTTTTTGTTGTGTCGGTCATTATCAAAAAAGTGCGTTCCGCTTCAAAAACCAGCGAGAAAGGATCCGCCAAAGTGCTTTCTGAGTGGAAAGATAAGCTCAACAAGTTTATGTCCCAGATTCAACAAATGGTCAGTGAAGGAGATACTCTTAAGGATCTGGGACCAATACGGAAAGAGATTTCTCCTGAAAGAATTGAGCAGGTTATAGAAAAGCCGCCTTTGCCGAAAATAAAACCGGCCTTCGTGAAAGCTGATGTTAAAAGCATAGAACCAGCCGTTTCTGGAAAAGAGATCCTGTCTAAAGATTTGGAGCTTGGTATACAGGATCTTAGAAAGGCTGTCATATGGTCGGAGATACTGGCACCGCCGTTGGCTCTGAGAGACAAATAGCCTGAGTAGTGCATTAAGACGAAATAGTTATCTTTTCGTTATAGACAAAAGCCTATCTAAATATTTCTTGCCACCTTTGAAACATAATACAATGAAGAAATCTGTTCATCTCTCAAACCGATAGTCCTTATACCTAATAATTGAGGCGGATACTATATATTGTGGTCCGCCTTTTGATTTAAAAAGTTAGATATATGGAGATAATCACCGGTCTGGCCAGATTGCAGATAACATTATTCTGGACTGTCAAGTCAAGTATATCTTACAAGGCGGAGATGTAAAGGTGTCTTCTGATTTTTACAAATTATTGATTGATAAGTAACACGGCATGTAATAAAAATTGAGCTATCTTTATTTCTGGGGATAGGGAACGCGACCCGAACAGCGGTTTTCCTGAACCGCTTTCCCCGGACCTACCATCAGGACGCTACAGGAGGCACTATGTCAGAATATATATCTTGGAATCAACTTGCTGAAAAATGGGATCTGAGGGATGCGGAACTTCTTGAATATTTGAAAGAAGGGCTTCAACCGTTATCAGATTATGACTTCCAGCCATTGTCATGTCCCTATGAATTTCATGAATATTCATATCTGTTTGATCACCAGCTTACCAATATCAATAGTATCCTCGCTGCAATTAGGCATTTTTTGGCCTTTGAAAAACAATTGACAACCAGCACAGAGAAACAATTTTCAACGGACGATTATGATTTTCGAGCCTTTGATATTGTTCAAGAGAATTGTAACATTTTCCACAATCATGAAGGTGTCGGGACATTAGTAATTTCTCAGGTTCAAATTGATTCCCTGAAAAAATGCAAATCAACCTTCCGTAGAAAATTTTCTGAGTTAATGATTGAAATGGAACAAATTGTTGATGAAGATCCAGAAATACAATCTTGGCAATATCTCAAAATACCTGCCAGATCTGATGATATTAAAAAGGTTATAGCCTTCCTAAAAACCAAAGATGCCGTATTTCAAACATCCACAGTGTTAGAAGTTGAGGAGGAGTTTGAGATACTTGAGGATCTTGGTAGGGACTATACAGAAGCTCCAACTTTAGAGGGAGATCAATTATCTAAATCGGATAAAACGGTTGATAATGTAAACTACTTTCGATTCAGAGGTGATTTTTGGGATATTGGTTACAAAGGAAAAACCGCATCTATCAAGGATTTACCAAGACATAAACACGTTATCCATTTACTGGAAAAGCCCCATCTTCCCCTTAAAGCAAAACAGCTTTCACGATTAGTGGGTGGTATCGAGATTCAAACAGACGACAATTATAACAATATGACTGAAGACCAGTTGCTGGAAGAAGAAGGACTAAGTCTTGAGGAAATGGAAGTCGATGGTCTTGAGAAAGAGGACAAGGAAAAAATGGAAGAAATCGCCTACCAAACTTTCTATGCGATAAAAGATGCTGAAAAAAAAGGTGATGAAGAGCAAATTAAATCCGCAAAAGATGCTTTTGAGCGCATGAAAGAATTATTTTTGAGCGAATATAAGATATTTGTATTTTCCAAAGGTAATGACGTTAAATTCTCTTTCAAACCAGAGCTAAAAGATGATTCAAACAAAGCAAGGGTAAATGTCCGCAAGCATATTAAATCCTCAATTGAGGATATTAAAAAACATATCCCTGATCTTGGTGAGTATCTTGAAAAGTATATTAATACAGGGAATACTTGCATACTTGAGAGTCTAAAGTTCTCAATGAATCATTAGGTTTGGTTGTGTTACGTATTTAGATCCATTTACGTACACAATTATTAGCCCTGATTTGTTCATAATCGTCTGATAGAGTGCATTAATAAAAAAATTAGCGAAGTACATCAAATAATACTTGACATACGCTTAATTCCCATGTATCCTTCTTCAAAACTCATAATGAAAGGAGGATACAGCTATGGATCAGTTTGAACACTATCTTCAATTTCAAAAGGAAGTTACAGCGTCTAAACTTAAAGTTATCGAACAATTTCAAAAAGGAGGTCGAGCAAAATCAAATAAACGTACGTCTAAAATTGAAATTGCCCACAACGTACTCAATGACGCCGGCAAACCCTTGCATGTTACTGAAATTGTCCAGCTGGCCAAAAAGACTTATGACGTGCAGCTGGATCGTGACTCCATTGTATCGGCCATTTTAAAAAAGGTCAAAGCCGACAAGACGTTTATCAGAACCGCTCCAAATACATTTGCCTTAAAATCATACACTTCCCGGTAAAGGAGGGCATCATGATAAACGAAATCAGCCGGATATTGGTACAATTCAGGTCCTGCTTCAGTCGCAGGGCAGCCTTTAATTGGTTCGTCGTCGTGGTTTTCGGTTTTATGGTCAGACTCGACCATCATGGTGCCAGCTCTTTTGTGCGCTGGCTGTGTATTAAACCACGGCTCTATACGGCCCTGCTTTCGTTTTTCAGGGCATCGTCCTGGCAGTTGAAAACCATCATGCACCGCTGGTGGCAAATTGTGGTGTCTGGTTGCCCGTTGATCAAAATTGACGGCCGCCTGCTACTAGCCGGAGACGGTATCAAAATCAGCAAGGAAGCCGAGAAGATGCCGGGTGTCAAAAAACTCCACCAGGAGTCGGACAACTCCGGCAAAGCACCGTATATTTATGGACACCATCATGGGGTGATCGGAATCCTGGCCGGATGGGTAAAAAAAACTATTTTGTATTCTCCTTTGTGCCGAGCCGCATGAAGGGGTAGAAACGCTCCGAAAATTCCAGGCCAAAGCCGAACCCGTTGTCAAAGGCCGGCCCAAAGTCAGCGTCACCACCCTGATGGCGACCATGGCAGCCGAGCTGGTATCTGTTGTAAGCAAAAGATGCATCATCGTTTTAGATGCCTATTTTGCCGTGGGACCGGTGTTTTTGATCCTGAAACAGACATTGGACGGCCGTGGTAAACGCCTTATTCATCTGGTTACAAGAGCCAAGAAGAATGTGGTGGCCTACCATGATCCGCCGCCGAAGACCGGGCTTCCTGGCAGACCGCGAGAATATGGTTCCAAGCTGTGTCTTATGGATCTGTTTGAGACCATGGCCGGTCGGTTTGAGCAAACGACAATCTCGCTATACGGCCAGTGTAAAGAAGTCCCCTTTCTTTGCCTGGATCTGATCTGGAAGCCCATAGGCGAAAAGGTTCGCTTTGTGCTCGTTCGTGATGGCTCAGAACAGTTCATCCTGATGTGCTCAGATGTGGAACTATTGGCGTCTGACATCATAAGGGCCTACAGTTACCGTTTTAAGATTGAAGTCAGCTTCAAGGTGCTAAAACACCTGATGGGCGCCTTTTTCTATCGGTTTTGGACCAGCGCATGGCCGCGCATCGGTAAGCGCAATGTAAGCGATTTATCTTCAGTTGATGATCAGCGTTCCCGGCGATTAATCCGGCAGACAGCCAATGCCATCGAGGCTTTTATGAATTTTGGTTGTATTGCCACCGGTATTCTTCAAATCGTCTCTTTGAACTTTCATCAGACGATTTGGAAAAAATACCTGGGATGGTTACGGACAGTGACGTCAACAATACCTTCAGAAGAAGTTGTAAGGTCCGTTATCCAGGAAGAGTACTTCCATAATTTTCGCTGTTTCAGCAATAGCGCGATATATCGAATAATTATGTCAAAGAACAGAAAGCCTACGGTTGATGCCTTGCCTTTGGCGGCATGACCGCTTTAAACTTAGGACTGTTGAGCTTACGGGGTCCTTTTGATCGTAATCCTGAAAACGACGGTTTGTATTATCTGCAGGTGTGTCGCTTTTCATTTGAACACTTCGCAGCCTGTTGGCGATATCGATGTGTGGATTGAACGGCTTATTATGCTTCAGCATACCGTAAATGATCCGCAGGATCTTATGCATACAGACACCAATGGCTGCCATGTTGTGTTTTCCCTCTGAGATAATGGCTTTATCCCCCGGCCGCCTCCACCATGGCCTGCACATTCTCCAGCCTGGCGTTGGTCGGAATATCGCAGCCGGACTGCAGGATGAAACCCTGGGGGCCCAGCTCCCGGATCAGGCGGGTGCAGTACTTATAAACCGCGTCTGGGCTGTCCATAAAAAGCATGGTGGCCGGAACATCGCCCATGATGCACATGTGCCCGTCCAAAACGGCCCTGGCCTTGAAAATGTCGGTTTCCCCGTCTAGGGCCATGATGCATTTCCCTTTGGGAAGCTCGCGGAAGCGTTCCAACTCCCGGGTCCAGTCCGAATCCAGGTGTAGCAGGGCAATCAGACCGGCATCCACCACTTCGCAGACAACTCGTTGGAAATAGGGCCAGGCAAAGCGCTGCCACATGTCTGGTGATAGCATGAACGGGGCCGTTCGCCACCCGCCGACCCAGACCAGCGGGTAGCCGCGGTTTTTTGCACGCCGAATACCGTCGCTGGCCAGATGGGGAACAATGGCATCCATGGCGGCGATGACCTTTTCCGGGATTTCGATCAGATCGATGGCAAACTGCATAAACGAGCGGGAACCGCAGAGCAGTTCAAACGGGGTGGTGACATCGCCGCCGCATAACACCGGGATGTCTTCTTTGCGCCAGGCGGATTGAACATCCGGGGATTTTCTTCGGGGCGGCAGATAGTCTGCGGGCACGTCGTTTAAAATTTTTTGCGCCATGAATTCTTTAAAATAAGCCGGCCAGCCAAGGTCCACAATGCGGTCATAGTCATCCCGAGTCATCAGTTCCGTTTCGACCACCTGCCACATTTCATTTTCCGGCAGGTCCACCCCCGGCACACTGACTTTTGACATGAAGTCGTAGCACAGGGAGTAGGGCCAAAAAGATCCGTAGTTGATGGCGTCGCCACCGCCGACCATGCGATAGGCCTCGATCATGGCCTGCAGGTTTTTTTCGGGATTTCCAAGAAATTCGGCCATGGGGGTTTGGGTCACATGGGCGGCAAACCCGGCATATTCCAGCACTACCGGTATGCGGTCAGGCTTTTCAAGGGCTACGGCCTGGAGGATACGGGTTAAGCGATTTTGATACGTTTCTTCTTTTTGCATGAAATGAATACCTTTCTGAAAATCTCGGTACCTTGTGTCCTTCCGGCAGGCGTGCTTAACTTCGCCGGCCGTGTAGGATAAAATGCGGCCATCCAAAAACCCACAGCAAGGAGGATGGCCTATGAACACTGCCGCTATTATTCGTAGCCCCCAACTAAGCGCCGTAAAAGAACAATTTGAAAATTGGCGTAGCAACCGCATTAGCAACCGTGAACCGATTCCACAGCCCTTGTGGCAATCTGCTGCCGATCTATGCAGAGCTCACGGTATCACACATGTCAGCCGAACCCTGCGGTTATCCTACGCAGAGCTTAAAAAACGGGTTTCACCCGCAGAACCCGCTGCAACAGCACCCGAGTTCATGGAATTGGATATAGGCTGCTTTGCCGGCCAATGGCATCTGGAATGCGACCGTGCCGACGGCGCCAGACTGCGGCTGTCCGGCAGCGTCCAGATGCCCCATATTGAAAATATGTTGGGCGCTTTTTTGTCATGATCCAGATCACCGCGCACATGCGTATTTTGGTAGCCGTTGAGCCGGTTGATTTTCGCAAGGGCATTGACGGTTTGGCCGCCGTATGTCGGCAACAGCTTCAAGCCGATCCTTTTTCAGGCACGCTCTTTGTCTTTACCAGCAAATCCCGTCAGGCTCTGCGGGTGCTGGTCTACGATGGCCAGGGGTTTTGGCTGTGCCACAAGCGGCTGTCAAAAGGGCGGTTTGCCTGGAACTTCCTATCAGGAAGCACCAGTGTCAGAGCCCTTGCCGCATGGCAGCTTCAACAGCTTTTGTGGAACTCCGATCCATTGAAAATAGCGGCAAATGAAATCTTCCGTCCTATCCCAAAAAAAATTCTATTTCCTCAAAAAAGTGCTGGCCACAGACAAAATTGTTTGATATAGGATCTGCAACGTTTGTTGAAAGGAGTTTTCGTTGCAGATTTGTGGCCGACAATTTAGCCGATTGGAGATTGACTGGATCCGACATCGGGTCGAAAGCTCGCCCGATGTCAACCGGGCACAATTGTCCCGAATGTTTTGCCGCCAAGTAGGCTGGTACAAACCCGACGGCGGCTTAAAAGAAATGAGCTGTCGGGTAGCGATGCTGCGCCTATCGCGTGGCGGATTGATCCGGCTGCCGGCCCCGAAGAAAAAAAATGGTGTCGTTCAAAAGATCAAACGCACTGAAAAGGGACAGCCTGCGACCGACATGTATTTTGAAGCCGGCCAGGTGGAGCTATCACTTGAGCCGGTCAGCCGCAAAACCGCTCCTTTGTTTAATGAACTTATCGATCGGTACCATTATCTAGGCTACCGCAGAATGGGCGGTGCGCAGATGCGATTTTTTGTCCGCGCGGCAGAGAAGCCAGTGGCTCTTTTGGGCTTTTCCGCGGCAGCCTGGCGGGTAGCACCACGGGATGCGTTTATCGGCTGGACAGAGCCTCAGCGAAAAAGACAACTTCACCGGGTGGTGGACAACAGCCGGTTTTTGTTGTTGCCCTGGGTTCACAGTAAAAACCTTGCATCACGCATTTTATCATATGCCGCACGGAAACTTCCCCTTTATTGGCAGCAGCGCTATAACTATCGACCTTTGTTGCTTGAAAGTTTTGTTGAAAAACAGCGCTTTGCCGGCACCTGCTACAAGGCGGCCAACTGGATCTGTGTGGGCCACACTAAAGGCCGGGGCAAATGGGACACCCACAGGAATTATGCAAAACCGGTAAAAACCATCTGGTTGTATCCGCTCGACCGGCGATACAAGGAGGGCTTATGCCGGTGAAGCCTTCGGAAAAACGCCTCAAGATATCGTCCAAGCAGCTAAAAGCGCTTAAAAAGCGGATCAAAAAGAAAAAGCTTCGCGATGACGACTATGAACTGCTCCAAGGGTTGACCGAGACCGTTGAATGCCTCAACCAGGCGCTTGCGGAAAAAGAGACCTCCATTGGCCGGTTGTGCAAATATCTACTCGGAGCCCCCACTGAAACCGCCAAAAACTTGCTCAAAGATGGTGCTAAAAAACAGCAGGAAAAAAAGCCCAAAAAGCGCAAGGGCCACGGCCGAAAACCTGCTGCCGACTATACCGGAGCAGCCAGGGTTGCCATCCAGCATCCCGTCCTTATTGCGGGCAACCTGTGTCCGGGCTGTGAAAAGGGTAAAGTCTACGAGTTGGCACTGCCTTCGGTGTTTGTCCATATCACCGGTGATGCCCCGTTGAAGGCCACGGTCTTTGAACGCAGCCGGCTGCGCTGCAACCTGTGCGGAGAAATCTATACACCGGAATTGCCGGTCGATATCGGTGATAAAAAACATGACGAATCCGCCGCGGCCATGCTGGGTCTTTTAAAATACGGCTGTGGCTTGCCGCTTCACCGGCTTGAAAAACTCCAGTCCAATCTGGGACATCCGCTGCCGGCTTCCACCCAGTGGGATATCTTAAACGCATCGGCGATGATCTTGGCCCCGGTCCATGATGGTCTTATCAATTTTGCCGCACAAGGTGAGCTCATCCACAACGACGACACCACAATGAAGGTGCTTTCATTTTTAAAAGAACCAGATCCGCAAAGCACACGAAAAGGCATCTTCACCTCCGGCATTGTCAGCAAATGGCAGGATCATCAGATCGCACTTTTTATGACCGGCAACCGGCACGCAGGGGAAAATCTCACCGAGGTATTAAAACACCGGGCAACCGGACTTGCCCCGCCCATCCAGATGTGTGATGCCGCCAGCCGGAATGCATCAAAAAATTTTGAGACAATCCTTGTCAACTGCTTGACCCATGCGCGAAGGAATTTTGCCGAACTGGTGGATCGCTTCCCGGATGACTGCGCCTATGTGATCGAGCAGCTGGGAAAAGTGTATCACCATGATGCAATTGTCAAAGAGCAGGGATTGTCAGATGACTACCGGCTTTTATATCACCAGCAACACAGCGGACCGGTGATGGCCGATCTGAAATCCTGGTGCAGTCAGCAGATCGACGAAAAGATTGTCGAACCCAACTCGGGGCTTGGAAAAGCCATCAACTATATGCTCAAGCGCTGGGACAATCTGATCGGATTTTTGAAGATTGCCGGCGCCCCACTTGATAACAATCTGTGCGAAAGGGCACTCAAGCATGCCATTTTGCATCGTAAAAATGCGCTGTTTTACAAAACTCAACGCGGTGCCCAAGTGGGGGATTTGTTCATGAGCCTGATACATACATGTCAGCTATCCGGCGTCAATCCCCTTGATTACCTCACGTGGTTGTTAAAAAATGCCAAGGAACTTGAAAAATCTCCCCAAAAATATATGCCCTGGCACCACGAACGATCTCCGTGATGATCACTATCCCGGCGGAGGGGGAGCTAGCTTCCGTCGGACATTTCGATTGCCCTCAAGCTGTCTTCTAATACCCCAAACCAATCTAGTAGGGTGAGGTGCTTATCGCCGCTGGTTAAGCCGATGGCGGTTCGGCACCCGGCCTCATATTTTTTTGTTTACGCACGCTCGCCGAAAGCACACGGATGAAAAGGAAACTGCAACGAAGTTTAGGAATATCACCATCGCTGTCAATCTTTAAATGGGCAAGGTAAAGCAAAACCGTAACTAATAGCCTGTCCAGCCAACAAAGCCCTGTCCGATTTGATCGGGCAGGATTTTTTATTTAAAAACCGATTATTCTAACAAATCACGCCGGCGACCTTGATTATTACCATAGATATCAAGTGTAAAAACAATCAGTTGTGAGGGTAGCTGGAAAACGTGGTTGCCGGCCTGTTGAAACGCTAATAATGCGAAGGATATCAGAGTGTTATAATATTCAGTCAATTCAGGTGGTTGTTGAGGTTTCCGGCCTGCTAATTTACAACATCA
>JAFDAT010000170.1 GCA_019313725.1 Deltaproteobacteria bacterium | reverse complement strand
TAATCTCACGCCATGTTTTTTTACTCAGTTTACGGATTTTGATACTTACCGAATAGGGTTTTGCCCGTGATCCCTGAACCAGGGCAGTGACTTTGCCCGGTTCAATCTGAAGGTCTAAAACGGCGCGGTGGCGTATATAACTACGCCCTCTACCGATCCTATTGGCATAATCAGCATACCTTTCAAGGTTGTTGTTCCAGGCTTTTCCCCACCATGTTTTGGCCAGGGTCCGACCCTCGACAACCACCGGTTCAATATTCGGGTTTTTCTTTCTCAACTGCTTAAGTTTTTTTAGGGCCTTTGCCCTTTTTTCTCCAACAGACACATAACGTGCAAAACGCCAGTCGCTCATCCTCACACCTTTATCTTTTCATCACTTCGATAATTGAATCTCTTGGCTTGTCAGGGTTATAATGAAAGGCTGAACAGGTCAACAAGCTGTTCGTCATTCATTTCGGTAATCCAGGCGTCACCGGTGCTGGTGATAACATCATTTGAAAGCTTCGCTTTTTCCTCAAGCATCATATCGATCTTTTCCTCAATCGTTCCCTGGGTCACGAATTTGTGAACCACAACGTTTTTTTTCTGCCCGATTCTAAACACCCTGTCGGTTGCCTGGTTTTCTACGGCAGGATTCCACCACCTGTCAAAGTGAATTACATGGTTCGCTTGGGTCAGGTTCAAGCCGATACCACCGACTTTTAAGGAAAGAACCATGAAGGGAACATATTTTTCCTGTTGAAACGCAGCGATAATTTTTTTCCTTTTCCCCACAGCAATACTTCCGTGCAGCACCAGGCCTTTATGGTTAAAGATGGATTCCAAGAAATGACACAGAGGTTCGGTAATCTCTTTGAATTGGGTGAATACGAGCACTTTTTCTCTTTTCTTGTAAATGGTTTCACAAATTTCACGAAGTCTTAAAAATTTTCCGGAATCATTTTCCGCATACCCACCGGTCCCCAAATATTGATCGGGGTGGTTACAAAGCTGCTTGAATTTCATCAAAGATGATAGGATCAAGCCTTTTCTTTCCATCCCTTCTTTTTCTAAAAGGGTCGTTTTGATTTCATCGACCATTCGCTTATACAACAGGGCTTGTTTATGACTCAGGGTCGCATACGTTTTCATCTCCACCTTGTCGGGGAGATCTTTAATAATCGTTTTGTCTGTTTTTAAACGCCTCAATATATAGGGGCTGATCATCCGGCGCAGCCTTGAATAACCCGAACGATCCGTGCTTAATTTTTTTGAAAATTTTTTAAATTCGGTGGCGCTGCCCATCAATCCCGGATTGACAAAATCAAACAGGGACCATCAGTCAGACAGTCTATTCTCAATGGGTGTCCCCGTCATGATGATCCTGTTTTTTGCGTTGTATTTTTTTATCGCTCTGGCCTGTTTCGTGCCCGGGTTCTTGATGGCTTGGGCTTCGTCAAGGATAACAAAAGACCAATGATGGGATTGAAGCCATCGATATCTGTTTGCCAAAGCATAGGTGGTTATCACAAGATCATAATCATCAAGGGTATCTTTAAATTCCGATTCGATGTTCTTTACTGAATTAACGCCGGGATGAGCGATGAAAAAATCAAGTTCAGGGGAAAACCGCTGAATTTCATTGACCCAGTTTGATATCAAAGACGTAGGAATCACGAGAAGGCTGGCTGCATTCGATTTGCCCGACTTTTTTGAATCGGATTTGAGTCGGTTTAAAAAAGCTAGAACCTGTACGGTTTTACCAAGCCCCATATCATCAGCAAGGCATGCGCCGAATCCAAGTGAATGCAGAAAATATAACCAGTTCAACCCATTTTGTTGATAAGCTCTTAAATTTGCCTTAAACCCTTTTCCGGGCGTTACATTGGAAATTCGGTCGGGATTCTGCAATTTCTGAATGACCGATGTCAGCCATTTGCCATTGGATACGCCGATGTCAATATCGGTTTCTTTGATGTTGAGGAAATTTTTTGGATTTAATTGCAAACGGATGGCTTCTTTCAAGCCTATTCCCTCTCTGTGGGTCATTTTTTGGGCATTTTTATAGGCATCCAGGATTTTTTTTAATTTTTCGGGATCCACCGCAACCCACTTGTTTTTGATAAACGCAAGCCCTTCAGATTTCTCAAGCAGTTTTTCGGCGTCTTCTATGGAAAGCGGTGTGCTATCCAAAAAAAGGCTTATCTTAAAATTTAAAATTGCATCCATTCCAAGCAAAGAGGGCCTTTTCTCACCCAATTTGATGTCGAGTGTTACACCGGAACCACTTCCTTTCCACCAATTGGGAATTCTGCACAAGATGCCGGCATTTTCAAGAACCGGGATATTCTTTAAAAACAAGAAGGCTTCATGCGCAGACCATACAAGCGGATGAAAAATATCGCCGGATTCAAGGAGGTCTGCAACCACCGCCGAATCCTTTGCCGCCAGATACACAGTTGAAAGTAATTCAAGCAGCTTTGATTTATGGCCGGCATATTCTTGAAGGGCATATTTCAAAGGCAAATGCTTTGATTTCCCTTCCGGGTTGAGCTGGGTGGAATAGGTTGCAAGAAAGGCAAAGGGTCGATCATTGTCTTTGTTCTCGACGAGATGGAAAAAAACCCTGCCCACCAAGTGAACGTTTGGGCTGTAGGTCTTGATAAAATTGGCAACAGATCCATCGTATGATTCAATGGTGTTGTAAAAATCGGTTTTAAGACCGGCCCAGATATTGGCAAGAAGCTCAGCGCTCAGATATTCTGCACCGATCATCAGAGGTGCTTGTTCCAAATGCCGCTCAGTTTCTTCAGTCGTTATCGTAACGTCAACCTGTTCACGGCGCTTTTCGAGATCAGGTGTTCGGGAAAGCTTCCAGACAAAAAGTCTGGCAAATTCCCTCCAAAAATCGAGGGATTCCGAGAGAGAAACTTCGGGACCTGAAAATCCCAGAAAGAGAAGCCAGGAATCCGTATCCGAGATGAAACGTTTGTAGAGTTCTTTTTGAAGAAGAAGGCGGCTTTTATTGATGGATTTTGAGGATTCCGTCCATTCCAACTGAATCGAGCCGTTTGGCATGACAACAGCATTAAGGTTCTGATTCTTCATATCCATATCTTGTTGCCGCATCCAAAACCCCTTGGCGACTTCGCTGAAGCCACCGCAATATTCCAACTGTTTGGGCCCATCGATCACGGTCTTCTCAAGATCACTGACACCTATCTTCCGGGTTTTTATTGCCCAGTGATCCGTTGCGCCAAAAAAATGTTCCGGTTTTGTGAATCATTGCCCTATACACTAATCCAACAAAAAAATCCCCCCCAACCATGAATTGTCTTTCAAAACAAGCTCCGAATCAATCAAAGTGCTGCCCTATTGAGGATTTTCATGTATCGTGAAGTTTGACATAGTGTCCTTAATTCCGTATTCATAATCTAATGTTCTGGCCTACTCAAATTATTTTATCCAATCCAAACAATACCATTCGGGAATTAAAATGGAATTACTAAACAAGGAAACGATCGAAACTATTTATGAACAAGCCACAGACATATTGGCAACTGTTGGCGTAGAATTTGAAACGGACAGTTCTATAGAGCTGTTTAAAAAAAATGGTGCAAATGTGGAGGGGAAAAGAGTCTTTATATCTCCATCCTTGTTGACAACGGCCTTGGATTCACTTCCAAGGGTCAAATATATTCCTACGCATAACAAAAGACTCGTTGCTGCTTCCCCATTTTCCAATGCCCCTATGATCATAGATGATAACACTGAGAAAATTCGGCGTGGCAACATTCAGGATGCCATCAAAATGTATCAGCTTGCCGAAACCTGTGATCTATATGAATCTATAAATCCCGGAGTGGTTGACCCCGAGGACAACGACAGTGAAGACCCGTATATCGGTCAAATTGCGATGATGCTGAAATATTCAGATAAATTTCCGAATTTAAGCGTGCGTGCCACAAAATCAAACACAAAAAATAGCGATGTTTACTCCAGTGCCAAAAAAGCGATACAGTTGATCAAAGAAATCAAAGGCGATGACAGTTCCCCGGTCATGGGGCAGGGGATTTGCCCAATGGCACCTTTGTCTTATGATGATGAGAGCCTGATAAACTTAACCGTTTTGGTTGAGGAAGAACAAGATATCACGATTTTCCCCTGTACCTTGTCCTTTATGACCGGACCAGAAAGTCTGTTGGGCATCGTTATTCACGACATTGCCATTTGTTTGGCCGGGATGGTTTATGTTCAGCTGCTTAAGCCCGGCATAGGTGTGTCCTTCAGCAATTTTTCTACAATGACAGATATGCGGTCTTTACAACCGGTATACGGCAGCCCAGAATTTCTTCATGTTCAAATTATGTTTTATGAAGTTTGCCTTCACTTTGAAATGAACTGTGTTCTTGGTGGGTGCTTAGCTGATGGCACCCGAAATGATTATCAGGGCGGGTTTGAATCTTGCTTCACATCGATTGCTCCCTATTATATGACCCGTGTAGAGGAAATTTGGTGTTATCCTGGCCTTATGGCTGCCTTTGCCGGGGGAAGTTTTAAGAAAATGATTCTTGATGAAGAATTAATAACTAACTGCAATCGGACACTTCAGGGACTGAACCTTTCTTTTGATCCCATGCTCAAAGAAAAACTGGTAGAATCTTTGGAAACAAGGAGTTTTCTGACGATCGGCTCTCCAGGCATCTACAGAAAAGAACAGAGAGTAACTAATATTTTTAATAAAAAAGGAATAAATCCAAACAATGATTCTTCGGAAATAACCGTGGACGTCAATGTTTCCAAAGAAATAGAAAAAAGATGTGAGGCATACGTTCTTCCATATCGGAGCAAAGCACAAATTAACCAACTGCAAAAATATTTGCCAACGCAATGTAAATATTAACACCAATCTCGGCACGCCTGGCTCGTAGAAGAAATAGAGGACAGGCTCCTTATATTTCTTTTAAACTTCTGATCGCCACCCCCACCAAAACGAACATTTATCCCAAAAACATAATTTGGTTGGTTGCCGATAGGGGTCTCAGATACACACAGTGAAAACTCATAACGAATCATCTATAGGTTTCCAGCAGCGTGGCTAGGTAGCAGACCGAACTGACGCTTGAATTCTCGACTGAACTGAGAGGAACTGTTGTAGCCGACCTCATGTGCCGCTTCACTGGCGTTATAACTTTTGCCGACCATCATAATTCGCGCTTGGTGAAGCCGGATTTTTTTCAGGTATTGGATCGGTGATTGGCCGACAAATTTTTCGAAAGCATGGTGTAGCGTTGATTTACTCATACCCGCATACCTGGCAATCGAAGTGATATTATGCTGCTCGTTATAGTTCTTTTGCAAATAACGGACAACGCTCATGATATTTTTGGATAACCCGTTCTGAAGAACAATTGAACGCAAAAACGTCCCTTGCTCCCCTTTAAGTACGTGGTAAAGGATCTCCCATGCCGCTCCAGGTCCTAAGATTCGCCGTGTTGCCGGTGTTTCCAGCGCCTGCAATAATCGCTTGACTGCATTTAATAAGTTTTCATTCATATTTAAAGTGCATACGGCTTTTCCGAAGTGGCTGTCTTCTTCAAGTTGTTCTTCCGCTGACATTTCCAAGAGTAATTTCCCAATCATTGACATGTCAATTTCGAAAGCCATCGCAAGAAATGGTCGCTTTGGACTGGCAATGACAACCTCCGCCTCAAGTGGCAGTGGAAGTGCGACAACAAGATAATGTAACGGATCGTAGACTACCCGGTCACACCTTCTTCCACGGCATAACGCTCGATTAGCGGGGCAATAGCATTCCGCACGGAATCGGGAGATGGTTTTTGATTTTCCGATGTTTCTGCATTCATATAATTTGCCTTTTCGTCAAAGTTTTTAACAGAACCATATCATGTTTATTTAATTATTTAATGGTAATATTTGCAGGATTAGGTAAAAATTATGCAGTATCATGCTAACACCATGATCCCGAACCATGTTATTTAGAATTCACTTTTACAATTTAAGGAGGGGATATTATGAAAATTGCGGTGGTCATCTGTCTAACCTGCTTAATTGCAGCTTCCTTTGCCGGCGCGGGTCAGGATATTGCACTTCCAAAAATAGAGGCCAAGATTGGAATGGATGTATTGCAGGCAATGGAAAGCCGTTCTGCGTCAAGAAGCTTTAGTGGAGGGGAAGTTCCATTGAAAGTGATTTCAACAATTCTTTGGGCTGGATACGGCATAATATTGGAAAGCGGAGATAAAACCGTTCATGGGTACGATGCTTTATCCGGTGCAACTTCTCAAGACCGATACACGATCCCCTGGGGTTGGGGAGATCCATATCTGAAGGTATACCTTTTGTTAGCGAACGGTGCCTATGAATATTTGCCGGAAGAGCATAAACTGAAATTTGTTACAAATAATAACCTTATAGATGTCAGTGGCTCAGGAGGATCGGATGCATATGGCGTGATTGTAATTGCTGCAGACTACAATGAAATGCCGAGTTTTAATGAAGAAATTAGGAATGTTGCTTTTATGTCCGCCGGTTCTGCCGCCCAAAACATGTATGTTGCAGGAGCGGTTTTTAAAATTCAGATGCTCACTCAGGTGAGTATACCGAACAAAGCACTAAAGAAAAGGCTGAACCTGCCAAAAAGTGTTGAACCATTAACTATTCTGTCTTTTGGATATTCAGATTAAAGGAGGCATAGCATGGCAACAAAACTATTCGAACCCACGATGATCAACAGAATGACCTTGCAAAATCGCCTAGTTAGGTCAGCCACTTGGGAGGGGTTATGCGAACCGGACGGTAGACCGACAGAGAAAGTGGTCAACTGGTATCGAGATCTGGCGCAAGGCGGTACCGGTCTGATAATTACGGGATATGCTTTCGTTCGACCGGAAGGCAAGCAGTTGCCTGGCAAGATGGGCATTCATACCGATGCTTTTGCGGGTAATTATGAAAATTTGACCCGTGATGTGCACGATGCAGGCGGCAAGGTTGCGCTTCAAATCGTGCATGCCGGTGGCGAGACCGATGCGAATACTGCTGGCCGGCAACCTCTTGCCCCATCATCTGTGAAGGTTGACCAGTTCCCGGAGATGCCGATTGAACTCTCCAAAGATGAAATCAGTGATATTGTAAAAGCCTTTGGCGAAGGGGCTCGACGGGCCAAATCCTGGGGTTTTGATGCTGTACAGCTTCATGGCGCACATGGATTTTTAATTAATCAGTTTCTTTCCCCTCTGACAAATCGCCGCAAAGATGAATATGGCGGCAGTGTGGAAAACCGTTGCCGGTTTCTGA
>JAFDAT010000546.1 GCA_019313725.1 Deltaproteobacteria bacterium | reverse complement strand
TTCGATCCCACCGGTACCCTTAATGGTTTCCTGTGGGCGGATCCGCCCTTCTGGAATTCCAATCAGGTTAAGTTCGGCGAAATGTGGGACCGCATCAAGGCGGGCGGTTGATCCACGTTTGGACATCAGCGTCCGGTCCCGCAGCAGCGGGACCGGGCATTCAACCCTAGACTTACAACGTTGGGGTCAATTTAAATCCCAATGTAATTTCCGGTTTGTCCGCCTCCGGCGGGTTTTTCCGGGTAAAGTAGCAGGAGAAAATAATATGGGGGCAGACGGCAATGCTCCGCCGGCGGTTCAGCTCAAGGGTGTCACCAAGCATTTTGGCAAGGTAATTGCGGTTCACAAAATCGATCTGGAAATCCCGGACGGTTCTCTGACCACTCTTCTGGGACCGTCGGGGTGCGGGAAAACAACGATTTTGAGGATGATCGCCGGATTGGAGAAACCCACCGAAGGCGATATTTTTATCAAGGGCCAGCGGGTCAACGACACCCCGATTCACAAGCGCAACCTGGGCATGATCTTTCAGAATTACGCCCTTTTCCCCCATAAAACCATTTTCGACAATGTCGCTTTTGGATTGAAATATCGAGATGTCACCAAGGCTGATATTCGGGCCAAAGTCAAACAGGCCTTGGAGGTCGTACGACTTCCCGGCGTGGAGCAGCGCATGCCCTTCCAGCTGTCGGGGGGGCAGCAGCAACGTATCGCTCTGGCGCGGGCCATCGTTATCGAACCGGACGTTCTTTTGATGGATGAACCCCTGTCGGCTCTGGACGAGAATCTGAGGGAGGAGATGCGCGTGGAGGTCAGCAACCTGCAGGAAATGCTGGGGATCACCAGCATTTTCGTCACCCATGACCAGCGCGAGGCGCTGACCATGTCCGACAGCATCGTGGTCATGAATGAAGGTCGCAAACAGCAAGAGGGGCCCCCGGAGGAGGTCTACGACGCTCCCCACAGTCATTTTGTAGCCGATTTTATCGGGCACTCCAATTTTTTCAAAGGTCAAATCGCACAAGTTGACGGGGAATGGGTGGTGGTTGAACTCAAAGATGGGAACCGATTGAAAACCACCCGATCCTGGGATTGGAAGGACGGCCAGCAGGTTGAAGTGGTCACCCGGGCTCAGAATGTCCATTTGACACAGAAGGATCAATCCCTGCCCGAAGCAGCCGAAAATCAATTCCAGGGCCAAATCAAAGACCGCAGCTATATGGGGGGTGAGGTGCGCTACTTTGTGGAGTTGGAAACCGGGACCGTCATCCACGTCATCGGGGGCGTCAAGGACATGCTTTTCAAACGCAAAGATAAAGTGCTGGTTCATATGTTTGCCAAAGACTGCCGGGTCTTGGCCCATGAAAAGGACTAACATTCGCTTTATACCGGTTGTAACAATTCTGTTCCGATAGAGGACTAAACAGGATGCAAAAGGTTTTCTCACGGATGGGCGACGGCTGGGCAACCGAGCTGACCGAAGCAGCGCTGATGCAGGATATCGTGGATGGATCCACTGTAGCTGCCGACGCTGCCGGAATAGCCCCGTTGTCTGATGACGAGATAAACCACATCTTCGATATCTGCAGGAACGTCCACAAAATTACCGGCGTGGAACGCGGCTGTGAGGTGGTCACCACCTTCGATGGCCCCACGATTGAAATCAGGCACGCCGGCATCATTGCCAACCGCCAGCAGGCCCTGCAGATTTTCGAACGTTGCCTGGGCGCGGATACCATCGAATTTTCCCACGTGGACTACAGCTACAAACCTGCCAAAACCGTTGTCCACGAAGATCTGCCCCTCTTCGAACAGTCCCAGCTCCTGATGGTCATCCCGCTTTTCTACGGGGCCATGCCCAACCTGGGCCTTTACACCCATCCCGACGGCCCCATGCCCAACCCCATGGAGCTGCTGCCGCTGGGAAAAATCAAGGAAGCATGCGAAGCATACGAAAGTGCTGTCGAGCTGGCTGTCAAAGACATGGTTTTCGTGGCGTCCGCCTTTCACGAAGC
>JAFDAT010000169.1 GCA_019313725.1 Deltaproteobacteria bacterium | reverse complement strand
CTATATGGGGCTAAAATTATTTTTCTGCATGTATTGCCGGAAGGGAAGGAAGATCAGCGCTAAAGAGGCTCTCTTTCAGCCAGACGAATATCGTCCGCTGCCATCCCGTCATCCGGTATCACATCAATCGAATCCAACCGAAATCTTTTTTTAAGTATTTTGATGTTCCGGTTATTCTGACCCCTCATCCTGGAAATGTTTTGCAGTCGTACGCAAAAAGTGGCCTTGCCTGTCAGACCGGGGTTTTTTTTCAGCAATTCAGATGCTTTGTCCAGATAAATGCTCGACAGCACCAGGTGCCCGAATGCCGGGTGATAGGGACCGGCCAAGACATTCTGATCGGCTTCCAGTGTGTCCGAAGCCTGCAGGCCCATGCGGATGACCGGTATGGCCCTCTCCTGAAAAAACAGGTAGAGTGTCTTGACTCGGTGAATCGCCTCGTCCAGGGTCAAGGGATGAAACTTCCCGGTTTCGTACCAGCGTGCCAGAAGGCTGTCCTTTAGGACCAACGCCGGATAAATCCGTACAAAGGCCGGTGAAAATTCAGCCAGCTTTTGGGCGGTCAACAACGTGGATGCTTCGTTGTCACCTGGCAGGCCCGTCATTATCTGTAGGCCGATGTCATAGGGTGTCTCCTTGAGCAACAGCAGCGCATTTTTAGTGTCAAGGGCTGTGTGGCCTCGCCGGGCCTGTTCAAGGACCCGGTCATCCATGGACTGAACGCCGACTTCATCGAGAAGGGCTCGAATGCTTTCCGGCTCCAGACCTAAAAAGTTGCCGCCGTAAAATGATATCTGCACGGTCTCGCGTTTTTCGGATGGGTAGGTGAGAAACTGATCGATTTGCCGTCGGACGGCCTTTAACGATATTTTTCCGGTCTTTTGCCCGGCGATTACCTTCTGGTTGCAGAAGGCACACTGGTGGGGGCATCCTGCATGCGGAATGAACAGGGGAATAATGAGCGGCTTTTGTTTTTTAATGCGTCCCACGTTTTTGATGTTCACAGATTACAATATTTGAAGGTGTGTAGCCGGCCCGGCCATAGGGTTGTACCGGTTGCCCTGCAACATGTTTCGGCAGGGATAAATCCCCGCGCTACATATCTGCATCCGCTTCCCGACGCAGTATCTGGAGGGCTATTCTGGCGGCATCCTGTTCCGCTGATTTTTTGCTCTTGCCAACGCCCCGGGTACGGGTATTGCAGATATCCAGCTGGATACGAAAGGTTTTATCGTGGTCCGGTCCGCTTGCATCGTAGAGCTTGTAGTGCGGTCCCGGGTGGTGCCGGGACTGGACAAACTCCTGCAATTCACTTTTATAATCCTGGGCGTTGATCTTGCTGACCAGCGATTGGATCAGCGGATAAAAGTGACGCTGGATCATTTGAAACGAAGCGTCAAACCCGCCATCAAGATAAACAGCGGCAATGATGGCTTCCATGGTATCCGCCAGAATGGAGCTTTTATCCTTGCCGCCGGTCCGGGACTCCCCTTTGCCTAGCAGGATATATTTTCCCAGGTTAATGGATCTGGATACGGAGGCAAGCTGTTGTTCGTTAACCATGGCAGAACGTATTCGGGTGAGATCGCCTTCCCTCAAGTCGGGGTCGTACTGCATTAACAGGTCACCGGCCACCAGGTTCAAGACAGCATCCCCCAGGAATTCCAATCTCTCATTGTCGCGACGGTTTTGATCAGCCTGTTCGTTTACGAAGGAACTGTGGCTGAGGGCCTCCGTAAGAAGATCCGGTTTTTGAAATGTATACCCCAGGGCCAGTTCCACTTCATGTTGGCTTGAAAGCGAACAGTTTTTGGCGAGCATGGCATCATAAAGCCGAAAGGGTACAAACAGGGATCCATCCCCCCTCCCCAGCGAAATTTCCGGCTTCAGACCTCCGTGAAAGTCGGTACCGCCGGTAATCAGAAGGTCCTGGGCTGCCGCCAGGTCTGTGAACCGTGCAATCTGTTCAGCTGTGTGATTCGGGTAGAGCACTTCCAGTCCCAACAGCCCCATCTCTTTGAGCGCCGCCAGCAGAGCCTCCAGGGCTTCATCACTTTCCAGCCCTAAGAGCCCGGGATGGGCAAGGACCGGGATGCCGCCCGCACCCGTGATTATTTCAATTGCCCGGGGGCAATCGATGCGAAACTTGTCCACATAGGCCGACTGCCCTTTGCTCAAGTACGCTGCGAAGGCATGGTCGAAGGATTCAACATATCCCTTGCTCAGCAGGGTTTGTGCGATGTGGGGCCGTCCGAGCTGCCCATCTCCGGCCTGCACACGCACTTCTTCCAGAGAAATGTCAAAACCGGATGCCTGCAGTTTTTTAATAATTTCAGGGTTTCTGGCGCTTCTGGCCGCTTGAAGCTTTTCCAGCAGACGATTCAGCTCGGGATTGCCAAGGTCGATAAAGTAGCCCAGGATGTGATAGCTGCTGGCCGGACCGTCTTTAAGCAGAGGGGTGGCACTGATTTCAACACCGGTTATAAATTGAAGGGATGCGGGAATGCCTTGATCTAAAGCCTCTTTGGAACCGGCGATCGTGTCATGGTCTGTTATGGCAATGGCCCCAAGCTGGAGATCCAAGGCCAGGGACACGATTGCCGAAGGTGTCAGCGTTCCATCTGAAGCGGTGGAGTGTATGTGAAGGTCTATCCCTGCCTGTTCGCTATAGTCCAAGGGCTTTTTCGAAGGCTTCTTCTTTCGTTTTGCAGTTAATACACTGGGTTGTAACCGGTCTGGCGTTCAGGCGTTTTTTGGAGATGTCTTCACCGCACTTCTCGCAGAGGCCGAAGGTTCCGCTTTCTATGCGGGAGAGCGCTTTTTTAATTTTTTTGATCAGTTTGCTTTCTCTGTCCCGGATGCGGAGCATAAAGTTTCGATCCGATTCCAGGGATGCTCTATCGGTCGGATCTGGAAAGTTTTCCTTCGGCGTGGTCATGCCGGAAACCGTATCGTCAGCCTGGCTCAGAAGATCTTCCAGGCGATTGGCCAAGAGTTCTTTAAAATATGCAATATCTTTTTTATTCATGGTATCGTCCTTGATCGGAAATCTATTTTTACATCTAAAAATAAAAAAATTTATCACAAGACATTTGGATTGTAAAGGCAAAAGTCGATGGTCCGGCAGTCACCAAGAAAAACAGTTTTTGTATTGCCAGAATATGGATGATATCGTATGGAATGGGGATCAAGCAGTTTAGAGAGGCGGGTTCACATATTATGACAAAGGAAGGCGATATGAATGACATCGATGACAGCTATCAAACAAATTACAGGTCTATCACGGTAAGGACAACCGATGGGTCCACCATCAACGGGAAGGTGAACATTTCTCCTGATCAGCGGGTGTCAGAGCTTTTCACCCAACGCGATGTGTCGTTCATTGTCATGGTTGACGTGGTTCTGAAGGATGCCGTGGGAAAAATCAGATTTATCAATAAAGACCACATCGTCTGGGTTGAACCGGAAGATTTATAAGGCGTCTTTTAAAAATAATTCCAGTGACTTCAAATTGTTAACTGCGTAAAACCGGGAAGGATAATCTGCCGGTATGGTTTTGCGCAAAAGGCCGTTCAACACCTTTCCCGGGCCGATTTCCACGAATATTTCCACCTTTTCATCCATCAGTTTGCACATGGTGTCGTACCACCGCACCGGGCTGCAAAGTTGCCGAACCATCGTTTCCCTGACCGCGTCCGGGTCGTCGATAAAATCCGCAGTTACATTGTGAATGACAGGCATTGCGGGTTTGCTGAAAGGTATGGTCTGGAGATGCTCACGAAAGTCCGTTTCGGCACCTCGGATCAGTTCACTGTGCCATGCTCCGCTGACCCTCAGCGGCACAGCCCGCGCACCCTGCGAACGGGCGAGTTCCGAGGCCGCTTCCACTGCCTCGGGTGTTCCGGTGATGACTATCTGCTGCTGCATGTTGTGATTGGCAACCGAAACGATTCCGTGAACACGCGCCTGGGGTATGATGGCTTTGATATCTTCGATATCAAGCCCGACAATGGCATGCATGGCGCCTTTACTGCGCAGGGCTTCTCGATGCATCAATGAGACCGGCCTGCTGAATAGCCTCGAGAATAGATAGATTTACAACTGTCATAGTCGGTTGAAGGTTGACGGTCTCGGTCAATGTTTCCATCGGACCCTGGAAACAGATTCGCGATAGATTAAGCTTGACGGTCTCTTCCGCCATGTCAAAAAGTTCTCTGACCGAACTGTATTCACTGTAAAAATCGGAACCCATACCCACTATTTGGGAACCTTGTCCCGGGAAGAGAAAGGCGATTTTCGTCATGAAGCCACCTAATTATGTGAAATTTATGTTGATTTAGCCATACTATTTAATCACGAAAAAGATCATTATTTAGCGGCGAAGCCGCGTTTCATAAAAGCGTGGAACACGAATTTATTCGTCCAGTTTGAACAGGCGTCGTGCAAAATCGAGGTAGACGGATTTATTAATGTGCGGGCTGTCACTCTTCAAAAGCCGGGTCGGGTTGTGCATGATTTTGTTGATCATGGCCTGCGTCATCCGGGTCATGGCTTCCCGGTCGGCTTCAGAGAGATGACGAAGGGTTTGAAGCGTCTTTTCCAACTCAGATCCGGCAATACCTTCCATTTTGCTGCGCAGGGCGACAATGGTCGGGATGACATCCAGGTTTTTATACCACTCGCGGAAACGGATAACGGCCTCATCGATTATCCGTTCCGCTTTGCCGGCTTCTTTCCTGCGGTCTTCCAGGTTTTCCTCGATCACGCCCTTGAGATCGTCGATGTCATAGACATATGAGTTGTTTATGCGATTGATTTCAGGATCGATATCTCTTGGAACCGCAATGTCTATAAAAAACAAGGGACTATTTCGCCTTTTTTTCATAGCCGTCTTGACCTGCTTTTTATGGATGACAAAATCGGCGGACCCGGTTGAGCTTATAATGATATCCACATGTTCGAGTGTATCGAATATTTCTTCGAAATGAATCGGCTTACCGTTGAATTTTTTGGCCAGGTTCACCCCACGTTCAAAGGTTCGGTTGGCTACGTATATTTCCACTGCTTTGTGCCGGATCAGGTGTTCTACTGCCAGCTCCGCCATTTCGCCGGCACCGATAAGCAGGATTTTTTTATCTTTCAGAGAATCAAATATTTTCCGGCCCAGTTCTATGGCGGCATAGCTGATAGATACCGCGTTGCCTCCGATGCCAGTTTCGCTGCGGACGCGTTTGGCCACAAAGAATGTTCTATGCAGCAGTCGATTGAGAATGACACCGGATGTTTTGGACTGGGTTGCCGTTTGGTAGGCGGATTTGATCTGGCCCAGAATTTGAGGTTCGCCGAGAATCATCGAGTCAAGGCTTGATGCAACCCGAAACACATGCCTTACCGCCGCATCTCCCTGCAGGGCATAGAGGGCGGCGTCAAATCGCTGGATGGGGAGGTCGTTGAAGCGGGACAGGAAATTTTTGGTTTCCAGAATGGCTTTTGGCTGGTTTTTGCTTACCAGCAACACTTCTACACGGTTGCATGTGGACAACAGCATCACTTCATCGATAACCGGGATGTCTACCAGGCGAGCCAGGGCCCCCAGGGTGTCCTTCTCTGAAAAAGCGATACATTCCCGCAGCTCAATCGGGGCGGTGTTGTGATTCAATCCTATTAAAACAATTTCCTGCATGCTGATGTTATTTAGTATTTTGTATGGGGTATTTAGTGTTTTGTCAGTTACAAGATAACCTTCATCGGCAAATATGTCTTATAAAAAACCAACCACGCTATGCTAAAGTTGTGTAAATACGCCGTGATGTCCCTTGAGCAGAAAATTGACACCGAAAAAGGTGAACATCAGGACGATGAAACCGATAATGGCCATGATGGCCGCTTTTCTGCCGCGCCAGCCGAGGCTGGCACGGCCATGCAAAAGGGCCGCGTACAGCAGCCAGGTAATTCCGGACCAGACTTCTTTGGGGTCCCAGCTCCAGAATCTGCCCCAAACTGTTTTGGCGTAGATAAACCCGGCGAACAGGCCGATGGTCAGCATGGTGAATCCGACAACGACACATGCATATCCAGTGGAATCGATTAACTGAAGGGACGGGAGCCGTTTAAAGAAAAAGCCGTGTTTCTTGTTTTTGATGGTGCGCTCCTGGACGAGGTAAATGATGCCCAGACCGCATGCCAGCGCAAAGGCGGCATCGCCCAGAAAAATGGTAATGATATGAAAAATCAGCCAGTAGCTTTCCAGAATTTTATCGGCGTGAACCGGCTCTGTGGAAAGGAGCGCCGCTGCAACCGTAATCAAGGCGGAAAGAGGGGCCGCATATACGCCCAGAACCTTCAGGTTGTATTTAAACTGAAACAGAGCGAAAAGGCCGGCGATTGCCCAGCCTGCAATGGAAAGCGTTTCGCTCAGATTGTGAACCGGAAGGTGGCCGACCAGTGAAGCGCCATACAAAATAGTAATCGTGTGCAGTATGAAACCGCAGAAGAGCAGGAAAAATCCCGCTTGATTCAAGCGTTCTTTTTGGCGGAAAAGAAACGCCAGGTACCCTGCCGTACTGAGAATGTAAAGAATAATAACCGTAAAAAGCAAGCTATCCATGGTCAAGCCCCATCAGATCATCAAATTTATAACCATCCCCGAGGATAATCCGTAATAGAGTGTCGATCTCTTCTTTTTTATCGGCCTTGATCAGATCGATGATGCCGCTCTGAATGATCCGGTTAAAAATAGGTTTGTGTTCCTCGGGCGCATGTTTTTCCTTGAGCAGAAGGGATCGGATTCCGCCCATGAGTGTTAATAACGTCGCGTACTCATCGCCGAACTGTGTCTCAAGATGCTTGCGCAGCTCTTTGGCAAAGGCCGGGCTTTTTCCGGATGTGGATATGGCGATGACCAGATCACCGCGTTTAACGGTGGCGGGAAGTATGAAATTACAGACTGCCGGCCGGTCGGCAATGTTGCATAACATGTTTAAACGTTCAGCATCCTGGTAGATCTGCCGGTTGAGTGTTTCCTGGTTCGTGGCGCCAAACACCAGGAACATGCCTTCCATATCGGCAGAGCAGTAGGTTCGGGTTTTCAGGTTAATGGTACCCCGGCGTGCCAGCGACTTAAGCGTATCTGTTACGGCCGGGCTGATCACCGTTACGTTGGCCCCGCTTTCAACAAGTGCGAGGGCTTTGCGGGTTCCGACGGAGCCACCGCCGATGACCAGGCAATTTCTGGCGTTTATATCTAAAAAAACAGGAAAATATTTCAATTACTTATTGTCTTTTGTTTGACTTTTGCTGTTTTAGGCTTGGTTTCGACACGACTGATGATCCAGCGCATCAATTTTTTATCATCTTTGTAATCCACCCGGGGTTTGAGCTCTGACAGCGGAATTTCCGCGCGTGCCATGCTTTTTCGCCCGCCGGCTGAGCCGAAATTGTTAAATCCCTGCTTGGCAACTTTGCCGGCGTTTTTCTTGATGCCGTCGTTTCGAAAAATAACGATCATTTTCCTCTGGTGAAATCCGCAGACGATACTCCACTTGATGGCGTTGACCCGCAGAAAAAAATCGGCAATCAGGACACAGATATCCGGGTTGACCACCGGTCCGAGGGAAACATACACGCGGCCCTTTCGCACCCTCTTGATATCAAGGGCCTTTTTATAATATTTAAGGTATTCGGGCTTGAGCTCGGACTGTTCGATTTTACGGATGAGATGTCTGTTGGAATGCCGAAACAGGTACTGAAAAGCCCGGACATCCTCGATGATGGTTTGCAGTTCGAAATTGCTGGTATCCGTCTTGATGGCCAGAATCAGTGCGGTGGCCAGTTTTGTCGAGGGTTTGATTTTGGCAGCCCTGATGTAAGCGGTCAGGATGGTAGCCGTGGCGCCGTACCTGGGTCGGATATCCTGGAAAACTGCTTGACAGTTCGTATCCGGGTGGTGATCGATGACCACATCAAAATCGAATTGTGTGAAGAATTCGTTGTGGCCGGGTTGGGAATCAACCAGAACCTTTTTGGTAAAATGGGTGTCATCAAGTTCGTCCTTGTGGATCAGTTTTATACCTAAGAGTTCCACCATGGCGATATTGTCGGGCCTGTCGATGGTGTTGATGTTGGATATGGTCACCGCCTGAACTTTTCGCCACAGCAGGCGTTTTACGGCTAAAGCGCTGGCGATGGCATCCGGATCCGCATTGATGAGAATCAGAACACGGTCATCATGCACGAATTGTTTTAAAAACTGGCTCAGTTTTTCCTTAACGGTCAATTTCATGAAATCCGTCCTTGAGAAATTTTCACGTACAATTTGGTCCTGAATCCACAACGATTCTATAATTTGTTAAAGTCTATAACGTATGATGAGTTTGGACAGATTACAATAAAATTTATTAGAAGCACCCAGCAAACAGCATTTCGTACCAGCTTCGGTAGGTTGGCCGACACCAAAGATATAACCGGATCACACCGTGAAAACCACCGGGGGTTTCAGTATGAACGATCGTTCCAAATTTTACATGCGTATGCGAAAATGAAAATTTATTGGCGCTTGAAGATAATTTGGTTTTTATCGAGTTCGGCCCGGATTTTCATGCCCGCATGGATGCTGCCCTGCAGGATTTCCATGGACAGCGGGTTTTCAATAAATTTCTGGATGGCGCGTTTTAGCGGCCTGGCACCGTACACCTCGTCATAGCCCTTTTCCGCCAGGTAGGCGTTTACGTCGTCGGACAGCAGGAGTTCGATGTGCTGGTCCGCCAGCCGCATGACGAGCTCCCGGCACTGGATACGGACGATTTCCCGGAGCTGTTCAGGGGTCAGGTGGTGAAATATAATCGTTTCATCGATGCGGTTTAAGAATTCGGGTTTAAAATTGGATCGCAAAGCAGCCATGACTGCCGATTCCATCTTTTGCGGACTTTCCTGGGCATACTCCTGGATCAACTGGTTGCCGATATTGGAGGTCATGATGATGATGGTATTTTTAAAATCGACCGTTCTCCCCTGGCCGTCAGTCATGCGCCCGTCATCGAGAATCTGCAGCAGCACATTGAAGACGTCCGGGTGTCCTTTTTCGATTTCGTCAAAAAGAATCACAGCATAGGGTTTTCTGCGGATGGTTTCGGTCAGATACCCGCCCTCTTCGTAGCCGACATATCCCGGCGGTGCCCCGATAAGACGCGAAACGGCATGCTTTTCCATGTATTCCGACATGTCGATGCGGACAATGGCCTGTTCGCTGTCGAAAATGAATTCGGCCAGCGCCTTGGCCAGTTCTGTTTTGCCCACACCGGTGGGCCCCATAAAAATAAATGAACCGATGGGCCGTTCAGGGTCCTGCAGACCGGAGCGTGCTCGCCGAACCGCATTGGAGACGGCGGCGATAGCCTCGGGCTGCCCCACAAGCCGTTCCCCCAGACGGGCTTCCATGTGGACCAGCTTCTCTTTTTCGCCTTCCATCATCTTACTGATGGGTATGCCCGTCCACGTGGAGACGACTTCGGCAATTTCATCCTCTTCCACTTCCTCCTTCAGCATCTTACTGTTTTCCTGGAGCTTGGCGAGCGCATTATTGGCTTCATCCAGCCGTTTCTGGAGCTCTGTGACCAGGCCGTAGCGAATTTCAGCAACTTTGGCCAGGTCACCGCTTCTTTCCGCTTTCTGGGCTTCGATGCCGAGCTGTTCCTGTTTTTCCTTGATCGTGCGGATGGTCTGGATCATCTCTTTTTCATTCTGCCAGTGGATTTTCATCTGGAGAATTTCCGCCTTCAATTCTCCAAGCGAGACATCGAGTTTTTGCAGACGCTCCCTGGATACGGGATCGGACTCTTTTTTCAAGGCTTCCTTTTCAATCTCCATCTGGGTGATTTTGCGCTGAATTTCATCTATTTCCACGGGCATGCTGTCAATTTCTATGCGCAGCTTGGAGGCACACTCGTCGATGAGATCAATGGCCTTGTCCGGTAAGAAACGGTCCGAAATATAGCGATGAGAAAGTACCGCGGCGGCAACAATGGCGGAATCCTGGATGCGCACACCGTGGTGAACTTCGTATTTCTCCTTCAATCCCCTGAGAATGGATATGGTATCCTCGACGGTGGGCTCCAGTACTTTGACCGGCTGAAAACGTCGTTCGAAGGCCGCATCTTTTTCAATGTACTTCCGGTATTCATTCAACGTGGTGGCTCCCACACATCGCAGCGTGCCCCTGGCCAGAGCAGGCTTGAGCATATTGGAGGCATCCATGGCGCCTTCAGCGGCGCCAGCCCCTACCAGGGTGTGTAGTTCATCGATAAACAGAATGACGTCCCCTTCGGCTTTTTCAACTTCCTTTAAAACAGCTTTGAGCCGATCTTCAAATTCCCCGCGGTATTTTGCCCCGGCGATCAGGGCGCCCATATCCAGGGCCGCGATGCGCCTATTTTTCAGCGTTTCGCTCACGTCACCGGCCACGATTCGCTGGGCCAACCCTTCGATAATAGCGGTCTTGCCCACGCCTGGTTCGCCGATGAGGACGGGGTTGTTTTTGGTGCGGCGGGATAAAACCTGGACGATGCGCCTGATTTCGTCATCACGTCCGATAACGGGGTCGAGTTTTCCCAGCCGGGCCAGTTCGGTAAGGTCGCGGCTGAATTTTTCCAGGGCCTGATATTTGTCCTCCGGGTTGGGGTCGGTGATGCGCTGGGAGCCCCTGATGTCCTGCAATACCTTGAGGATGAGGTCGCGGGTGACACCCTGCCGGTTCAAAATAGCGGCAGCCTGGCAGTTGCCGTCCTCCAGAACAGCCAGCAGAATGTGCTCGATGCTGACATACTCATCCTTCATACGGGAGGCTTCCGCAAAGGCCGCGTTCAAAATGTGTTTGGTGGTCGAAGATAGATAAACATCACCAGCGCCGGAAATTTTAGGCAGGTTGTAGACGGCCGTGAGCATGGCCTGGCGGACACCGGACACCGGAACCCCGAGCTTGCGCAGGATGGTATTGGCAATCCCCTCACCTTCTTCAAGCATGGCGCAGACAAGGTGTTCGGGTTCGATCTGCTGGTTGCCGTGCCGGGTTGCCAGTGATTGTGCCTCCTGGACGAGCGCCTGTGATTTGATGGTAAATTTGTCGAAACGCAAAATTACTTCCTTTCAATATTCATTATTAGTAATGGAATGATTTATGCATAGAAAGGTAATCATAAATGGTCGCGTGTCAAATTTACGTGCTTTATCGGACACAATAAGATGGATGACTGTTTCTAATGTTTTCGAAGGGTTTCGTATAATGCAATGCCAACTGCAGTGGACAGGTTAAGCGACCGGATAGCACCGGTCATGGGGATAAAAACGTCGGACCCGGGAAAGCGATCCAGCACTTCGGGAGGCAATCCCTTG
>JAFDAT010000168.1 GCA_019313725.1 Deltaproteobacteria bacterium | reverse complement strand
AACACCAAGGGGTATTCCGGAAGAACGCTTAAAAAAAATATCGTGGTTTCGACCAATGACCCTAAAAGCCCCAGCATTACCCTGTCTATTTCCGGCATGGTCGAAAAATTCGTGGATATCAAACCCGCATATGCCAGGCTATCCGGCAATGCCGGTCAAAAGATCAGCACCCTGATCAGCATTGTCCCCGCAAAGAAATACAGTTTCAAGATTACCGGCATAAGTGCCATGCAAGACCGCGACATCCAATATTTTCTTACTGAAAAAAAGTTTCCCGAAGGTGATGGCTACGAACTGGTGGTTGAAAATCGGAAGACGGACAAGGGCAGTTATCACGACGTTCTTTCAATGAAAACGGACAGCAGCATCCAACCGGTTATTAAGATCAGCGTGTACGGCAAGATCCACGACCCCGATCCTGACCAAAAGAATAGTGACAGGATCGCTGAATGAACCAGCCCTATAAAGTTATTGCCTTTGACTGTGACGGTGTCATGTTCGACACCGCAGCATCCAACCGGGCTTATTACAATACCCTGCTCAACCGCCTGGGCATGCCCGATATGACCGCCGGACAATTTTCCTACGCCCATGCCCACACAGTGGATGAAACCATTACCTTTTTGTTCGGCGATAAAAACGGGATTGAACGTGCACAGGAAATCCGTAAAACGATGCGTTATCTGCCTTTTATCAAGGAGATGACCATGGAACCCCATCTGATATCGCTGCTGAAAAAACTGCGCCACAGATACCGGACCGCCATTGCCACCAACCGTACCGACACCATGGGAAGCGTTCTCTCAGCGCATCACCTCAGGCCCTATTTCGATTATGTGGTCTGCGCCGGCGATGTCATCCATCCCAAACCCCATCCTGAAGGGCTTTTGAAGATAGCCGCACATTTCGATATCAAGGCCGCGGAACTGTTCTATATCGGTGACACATCGGTGGACGAGGCTGCAGCAAGGGATGGCGGCGTTACTTTCACCGCCTACGGAAACCCGGACCTTTCGGCAGCGTTTCACATTGAAACACTTAAGGACCTGGAAAAGATATTGTTATAACTCCCTTTTTAAGCCACCGACTCTGCCGGTGAGAATTGAAAAGGTTCTACCGATCCGGTGAGGATTGCACTGTAATCAAAGTCTTCAATGGTGCTAAGCCGGTGGCTTAAAAAGGGAGTGAATCAGCGACCACCGGCAGAGCATGGCCCCTTCGAGGGGCCTTCCTCATACCCCCGGCTCTGCCGGTGGTCGCTGATTGGACTATTGATTTCCGAACCCATTCTGCTCCCCGCAATCCGGGCACTGCCAGGTGATGCCGTTGCATGACATGCCCCACACGTTTTCATCCATGCACACCTGGCAGATTCTGAAACCGCACCGGCAGGTCCAGCAAAACGGGGCGATAATGGTGCAACAATGACAGGTTTTGTCCCTTGTCCTGTGTCGCTTTCTACGGTATCCTTCTTTTTTTGAAGTATCCGGCATACTTTATTCGGTTTTTTTTCCCACTATTTTTTCGTGATTTCCAATTTTCGTGATTTCATGATAAATGTAATTTTAATTTTCCAGTTCATTAACACTCAGGATGCATATAATCTATAATTAAATCGAATAAAAACATGTCAACAACAACACATCCAGGCATCGGCAAGGACGGAACCGGCACGAAGACCATCTACCTCATCGACGGCAGCGGCTACATATATCGTGCCTACCATGCCATAAGGGGCCTTTCCAATTCAAAGGGGCTGCCCACCAACGCGGTGTTCGGTTTTACACGGATGCTGATGAAACTGATAGAGGTTCAATCACCGCAGTGGATCGTCATGTTTTTCGATGCCAAAGGGCCGACCTTCCGACATGAAATCTACACCGATTACAAAGCCAACCGGCCGCCCATGCCTGAAGATCTCGTGGTTCAACTGCCCTATATCAAGGAAGTCACCCGGGGATTTAACATACAAGCCGTCGAACTCTCCGGTTACGAGGCCGACGATCTCATCGGCACCGCAGCGCGTGCCGCAGTTCAGCAGGGCTACAGAGCGGTGGTCGTCAGCGCTGACAAAGACATGAAACAGCTTATTTCCGACGATGTGATCATGCTGGACCCTATGAAAGACACCGTTTTCGACTTAAACGCCATCACAGAAACGGGCATCACGCCTGCACAGCTTATTGACGTCATGGGGCTTTCCGGTGATGCTTCGGACAACATTCCCGGTGTACCGGGAATCGGCCCCAAAGGAGCGACCGCACTGATTCAAACCTTCGGGAGCATGGAACAACTGTATGAGCAGGTCGATACGATCACTAAAAAGAAACAGCATGAAAATCTTGTCCGCTTCAGGGAACAGGCCTTTTTAAGCAAAACGCTGGTAACCATCGACACGGACGCACCCCTGGCCTTCCGGTTGACGGATTTCAAATTGAAAGCGCCGGATACATCCATTCTGTCCAAACTTTTCGCAGAGCTGGAATTCAGGCAGCTGCAGAACCTTTTCCCCAGGGAGACAGACCTGAGCAACAAAACCTACCTGCCCGTGATAACCACGGATGAACTGGACGATCTCATCGGGGTACTGACGTCCGCCCCATTGATCTCAATGGACACGGAAACCACATCGGTCAACCCGATGCTGGCCGACCTGGTGGGTTTTTCCTTTGCTGTGAAGCCGGACGAGGGGTTTTACATCCCCTGCTGTCACCGTTATCTGGGTGCCCCCGAACAACTGGACCGCCGGATGGTCATCGACCGTCTGAAACCGGTTTTCGAAAACCCCGCCATCAAGAAGATTGGGCAGAATATCAAGTATGACTGGATCGTGCTTGACCGTCATGGCATCTGTCTTGAGGGTGTGGCCTTCGACACCATGCTGGCCTCATATCTCATAAATCCATCCAAGCGGGCACACAACCTCGACCAGATCGCCCTCGACTTCCTGGACCACAAAACCATTACTTACGCGGATATTGCCGGCAAGGGTAAAAAATCAGTGAGTTTTGCCGAGATCCCCGTAGCCAAGGCCACACCTTATGCGTGCGAAGATGCGGATATCACACTCATGGCATACCGGGTGCTAAAACCGAAAGTTGAGAAACTGGGGCTGGCCCAACTTCTCGAAGACATTGAGATGCCGCTGGTTCCCGTTCTTAAACGCATGGAAATGCGC
This sequence comes from Deltaproteobacteria bacterium, assembly GCA_019313725.1. Taxonomy (GTDB): domain Bacteria; phylum Desulfobacterota; class Desulfobacteria; order Desulfobacterales; family B30-G6; genus JAJDNW01. The sequence goes on along the minus strand of JAFDAT010000168.1, from coordinate 8,873 downwards.
GGTATTCGTGTAGACCGGGACAAGCTCGACAAACTGTCCCGCTCATTTGAACAACAGCTGAAACAGATCGAAGAAAAGATCTACGCCCTGGCAGGCGAGCGGTTCAACATTAAATCATCACAACAGCTGGGAGCCATATTGTTTGAAAAACTGCAGCTTCCGGTTCAGAAGAAAACCAAAAAGAGAACGGGCTACTCCACCGACGTGGAAGTGTTGACCATTCTGGCCGATAAGCATGAACTTCCCGAACGCATCCTGCGACATCGCACCCTGGCCAAGCTGAAATCAACCTACGCCGACGCGCTGCTCGACCTTATCCACCCCGACACGCAACGCATCCACACCTCATATAACCAGACGGTCACCGCCACTGGGAGATTGAGCAGTTCAGGCCCCAATCTGCAGAATATCCCCATTCGAACCGAGGAAGGTAAAGAGATCCGAAAATGCTTTGTGCCCAAGGAGGGCTGGCACCTCCTGTCCGCTGACTATTCCCAAATCGAACTGCGGATCCTGGCACACTGCTCCAATGATGAGATTCTCATCGAGGCTTTCAAAGAGGATGAAGATATCCACACCCGCACGGCCTCGGAAGTATTCCAGGTTTTCCCTTCATTCATTACCGCCGACCTCAGACGGCAGGCTAAAATCATCAACTTCGGTATCATCTACGGCATGAGCCCATTCGGTCTTTCGAAATCACTCAAAATCAGCCAGAAAATGGCCAAAACCTACATCGAGAACTATTTCGGAAGATACAGGGGGGTAAAAGCATTTATAGAGAAGATCACGCGAGAGGCAAGAAAAACTGAAAAAACAACCACACTGTCAGGAAGAATCAGACTGATTCCCGAGATCAACAGCAACAACGGCAACCTGCGCAAGTTTGCCGAACGTATCGCCATAAACACCCCTATTCAGGGGAGCGCGGCGGATCTGATCAAAATCGCCATGATAGAAGTGGACCAAGCTCTGGATAAGGGTGGCCACCGCAGTGCCATGCTCCTGTCTGTGCATGATGAGATCATCCTTGAAGTCCCCCCGGATGAACTCGACGCCGTAACCGCACTGGTAAAAAATATCATGGAGAGTGTCTGGAATCTAAGCGTACCTCTGAAAGTCAACCTGGACTCAGGTGCCAATTGGGCGGCAGCCCATTGATTTCCTACGGGAAGGCTCAGCAAACCCTAAATCAATCCCCTGCATCCTCCCCCGGGTTTTGCCTGTCCCGCCCCCTGACCGTCTCATCGATTGTCCGGTAAACACCCGTGAACGTCTCCTTGAATCCGGCGGGAGATACCCGGCCGGCTTCGATGAATTTTACGACGATCTCTTTGGCTGCGCGCAAGATTTGTTCATCCATAGATGCCATTGGTTTTGCCTTCTTTCATTTGATTTCAATCAATATGAACAAAATGATTATGTAATGTGTACAACGTTTGAAAGAACGATGTCAAACGCCGGATCGGTAGGTGCTGCAAACCTGTGGTAAAAATTTTTCCTGCTCGAAAATACACAACAAAGCAATAAAATATCAAGATCGGGGTTTAAATTTAATTGATATGATGATATTCGAAACCAACTTCAATCAATTTGAAGATTTTATACGCATTAGAAACAGTCATAAGCACTGATTAATTTAGCATATTGTGCATGAGGGCATTGATATTGGCCAAACCGGTGATTAGCTGTCTCTAATGACAGGGAGGCAACCAACCATGTTGCAAGATCATCAATACAAGGTCAAGTACCAAACTGAAAGTGCGGATATCATCGACGCTGCCCAGTTGGACCCCATCGAATATCATTATGCCGGCCGGAGAGACGTCGACATCGTCATTCGCCAGCCCGAATTCACATCCGTGTGCCCCATGACCGGCCTGCCCGATTTTGGGCGGATCACCATAAAATACAAACCCGATCAGAAAATCGTTGAACTGAAATCCCTGAAATTCTATCTGATGCAGTACCGCAACGTCGGAATTTATTATGAACATGTGGTAAACCGCATCTTAGAGGACCTGGTCGCGGTTCTCGGTCCCAAATCCATGGAAGTTATTGGCGACTTCACCTCCCGGGGCGGGATCGACACAACCGTGCGGGCCGCATTTGGGGAATAGATAACCGGTAAAGGCAAAAAAACTTCAATGGCACACGTTAAGACACGTTGCTGGGTATCCAGAATAAGGTGCGTCAACATGACCCGTCTGCATTTACCGGTATTGTTTTTTTCAGCGATATTACTGTTGGTCCAGGCCTGTTCATCAACACCCAAGACCTTCCAACCCAGCCGGTCCGGGATGAAATTACAAAAACAGATCTGCATCGCCCGTTTTGAGGATAAAAAGCGATTTGACGATGCCTATCTTGAACAGCCTTTCCAGGACAAGTTAATTGAGGCGCTCATCCGGAAATGCAGAATACCGGCATTTATTATCCCCGGACAAATCGGCTTTCCCGAGGCACTCGAAACCCTGCCCAGGCTTGAATCCGGCCTGGTGGACAATATGGCCCTGATGGATATCGGACGGGAACACGGTTTCAACGCCATTGTTACCGGCGTCATCAACGATATACGCCAGAGCAACGAAATCGGGTGGCTGACCGGAGAACGCAGCTATTTTCAAGTCACCATAACAGCCGAAATCTATGACACCCAGACCGGCGCAAAGCTGCTTGACAAAACCTACCTGCATGAAATCGAAGTCGATGTGACCCAGGCCTCCGAAGTTGAAAAAGAAAGCGAATATTTTGACATCATCGCCATTGAAAAGTTGCTCAAAAATATTGTGGCGGACATGCATACCGATATCTGCGACACCATTTCCAAAATACCCTGGCAGGGCTTTATCATTGGGGCAGAAGAAGGCACCGTCATCATTTCAGCAGGCCAGAAAGTGGGGCTGAAGGTTGGAAACCGTTTAAACCTGTACCAAAACAACCAGATCATCACCGGCGCGTTCGGCAACCAGTACAGAATCCCGGGTCCTGTCATCGGCGAACTCAGGCTGGTTTCGGTCTCGGACGACCGCTCGGAAGCCGTTCTGGTCAATGGAAAGGGAGCAGTTACGGGAAACTCAGTGAGCCTGAAGTAAATAACCCTGGTCCATTGAGTGCCGTAACGCCTGAAATTTTATCCTTTCACCCTGTAAACCTCGATGGGTTCATCCAGGCCCTTGACGTAGACCGGATGCAGGCGTTCGGCTGATATGCCCCCCGCCGTCGACTCCAAGGTCTCCCGTGTAATCAGAATTTCTTCCTGCTGGGCGATGCTCTGGAGCCTGGCGGCAATGTTTACCGCCATTCCGATGGAGGTGAACTCTTTTTTTCTCAGGGACCCCAGAACTCCGGAAAAAACCTTCCCTGTGGAAATCCCAATGCCGATCCGCAACCGCAGGCCGTTTTTTCTGACCAGTCGGGTATCGATTTCCCTAGCCTTTTCCTGCATGGCAACGGCCGACCTGACCGCCATCAGGGCATCATCGACATGGTTGACCGGCGACCCGTAAACCACCATCATACTGTCACCGATATGCTTGTCCGTCGTGCCGTTGTGCTGATAGGCAATCTCCCCCATAGGTGTAAAATACCGGTAGTTCAGAAAATCAGCCAGTGCTTCAGGAGAAATATCCTGTGACATCCGGGTAAACCCGCGAATATCAGAAAAGAGGACCGACACCTGGTGGTATTTATTCCTCAAAGATCCCTTGTGGGCAGTCATCTCCTTGTAGACCTGTTCCGGGACGAACTGTCTCAGGAGTTTGCGGACCGATATTTCGTGGATTTTGGCCCGCAGCTCGACATTGTCGAATGGTTTGGTGAGGAATCCGTCGACACCGTTGTCGATGGCCTGAATAGCAGCCTCCATGGTAGCATAGCCAGTGAGGATGATTTTCGTTATTTCCGGGTGCAGCGTTCCAATCTCAGCCAGGGTTTCGATCCCGTTCCGGCCGGGCATTTTATAATCTGAAATCACCATGTCGATGTAGGGCAGGTTCTCCCTCAGCACGGTCATGCCGGCCGCCCCGTTACCGGCCGTGTACACGCGGTAGGGTTCATCCCGCAGTGCCCGGATGATCGAACGCCGAGCGCCCATCCATCCCGCTCAGCGGTGTTGCGAAAATTCGACATATGCCAGATATTTCTGCATTTTCGTGCCTTGCTGAGCGGGCGCCTGAACTTAAGAAAATCTGCGAACTTATTTCTGTGCAAACCCCTAAGCGTATGGTTGTTGTGAAATTTCTACTATGCCAAGGTTGGTCCTTAACCGGGACTACGGCTGCAGGTGAGCATGGCATATCTGGAGGATATTTCAATACGGGTTATTTACAGGTAATTTACGGGGTTTAATTAGGTATAGATCTTTTCGGATGATCCTTTGTCGCCGCCGATCAGCCTGGCGGCGTTTTCATAAAGCCATTTGCGTTTGACCGACGCCTTCAGGGGCAGTTCTTCCACACCGTCGGCCAGCTGCCGAATCGACTGTCCCATGAAAAGCCAGGTCGACCCGAAAAGCAGCCGCTGCCAGGCATGGACAGGTACTTGGGCATGTAAGAAGCAATATCGATGTAGATGTTCGGGTTTCGCCAGGCCACGGCCACCAGTTCAGCCACCCAGGGCCAACCGCCGTGCCCGGCAATCATTTTCAATTCAGGGAAATCCTGGGCCACCACATCCAAATGGATGGGCCGCTCCACTTCCATGGTGTTGGTGGAGTAGTTGATGGAAAGATGGAACCAAATGGGAATATCCAGTTCCACGCAGGCTGCATAAATGGGGTACATTTTGGCATGTGTTGGCGGCAGCCCGAAAATGAAGGGGCGCAAGGCAACCCCGCGAAGTCCCAGATCATAGCACCGGCGGATTTCCCTGACCGCAGCCATGGGAGAGGAAGGATCGATACCGGCAAAACCCACAAAACGCTCCGGCCAGGCTTGGACCAGGTTGGCGAAGTAATCGTTGGGCAATCCCTGGATACCGCTGACAGAGGTTTCATCCAAGTTGAAAATCACCGCTTTCTCGACGCTCATATCATCAAGCTGCCCGATGAAATCACCCGCATCCATGGTCAACGGCTCGAGGGCTGGACGAAGTTTCCGGGCGAGTTCTCCGGGAGAAAGAGAAATCTTCAGGCGATAGAGTTCTTCAGCCTTCATGCCCATGAGGGGCGCTATCCGGGGGCCAAAAACGTCTTTTAGATACCGGGCCATCTGGGGTGGCAGCGACACGATAAGATCGGTCATGACTTCCAGGGTCGGCACGTAACAAAGGCTGTCGATTATTTTGTCCTGTGACATTTAGTCCTCCGCAAATTAGTAATAGTAAAAAATTGAAGATCCGGTTGTCAATACCATCCTAATCCTATGGGAGTGTATAATTTGCAGTGTTGCGCTTTATATGAGGCCGGTCGACTTTAGAGCGGGATGGATGGGCGCGGAAAATGTGAAGTTATTTTTTCGCGAGCCCTAAGTTGGGGGCAACTTTGTCAACCCGGCAGAAACTCGGTCCCGGATCGTGCCCTTACCGCCGGCTCAATGTGGTCGATAGAGGCAATCACGGCTCTTTTTCCGGTGTGCCGGACAAATTCCGCCGCTGCCGCCACCTTGGGTCCCATGGTGCCGGCCGGAAAATGCCCCGCCTCAAGATATAGAGATGCCTCCGGCGGCGTCAGTCTATCGAGCATTTTTTGATCCGGCGTGCCGTAGTCAAGAAAAACCCCGGCTTCGTCGGTGGCGATGAGAAATATATCCGCATTGATCTCCTGCGCCAGCCTGACACTGGCCAGGTCCTTGTCGATAACCGCATCCACGCCGCTGAACCGCCTGCCCTCCCGGATGACGGGAATCCCCCCGCCGCCACAGCAGATGACGATGAAATCCATCTCAATCAGCTTAGTGATTTCCCTTTTCTCGATAATGGTCACCGGACGGGGAGAAGCCACCACCCGCCGATACCCTTTGGCTGTTTTCACCGTCGGATAAGGCAGCGCATCGGCCGCATTCCGCGAAAACACAGGGCCGATGGGCTTTGTGGGCTTGTCAAAGGCCGGATCGTCTACGGACACCACCACATAGGTGATCAAGGTGACCAGGGGGCGGTAAACCGTACCCATCTCCATCAGGGCTTCGTCCAGAGACGATTCGATCATGTACCCGATCTGCCCCTCTGTCTGGGCCACGAGTATCTCCAGAGGCAGGCGGGGAATCTCCCTGCAGGATTCCTGCTGGAGCAGGAGGCTACCCACCTGGGGCCCATTACCGTGGGTGATGACCACTTTATAATCATTTGCCAACCGGGCAATCTGCCGGATGGGTCTCCTGAGATTCTCGAACTGCTCTTCGATGGCCCCTTGCTGCCCTTTTTTAATCAGGGCATTGCCGCCTAGGGCGACAAGGAGGATCTTTTTTCGTTCTGCTTTCATGACAATCCAATTTCTACGGACTGATTTTCAGTTTTTCCATCAACACTTCTTCCAGCGTCGGCTCCCCGTGGTCCCGATACTCGTAGCGTATGCGCTGGACTGGATGATTGACTTTGATCAGCTTGGTGAGATCGATGGGTGTAGCGGACAAAACCAGGTCACAGTCAATGCTGTTGATGGTTGCCTCCAGGTCGCCGATCTGCTCGGTGCTGTATCCCATGGCCGGCAGGAGTTTTCCGATGTTGGGATAAGCCGCGAATGTCTCCTTCAGGCTGCCCTTCAGTAAAGGCCGGGGATCTATGATTTCGGCAGCCTGGAAACGCTCGGCGGCAATGATGCCGGCGCCATATGCCATCTCGCCGTGGGTCAGCGTGGGCCCATCTTCGATAACCAGCACCCGGCTGTCCCGGATCCTGCCCGGATCTTCCGCGGTCACATTCGATTCGGCCAGGACAATGGCCGCCTCGGGATTGTGTCGTTGGATGGTCCGGCGCACCGTGTCCACATCCCCGGGTGAGGCACTGTCCACCTTATTGATCAGAGCGATGTCGGCCAGGAGCATGTTGGTTTCCCCCGGGTGGTAACGGGTTTCGTGCCCGGCCCTGTGGGGATCGAAAACCACGATGTGAACGTCCGGCCTGTAAAAAGGCGTGTCGTTGTTTCCGCCGTCCCAGACGATAACATCCGCCTCTTTTTCCGCCTGCTCCAGTATTTTGGCATAGTCGACACCGGCATAGACAACCGCCCCCATGTCCACCACCGGCTCGTACTCTTCACGTTCCTCAATGGTGCAGTTGTAGCGGTCAAAATCGTCATAGGATGAAAATCGCTGAACAACTTGTTTGGTCAGATCACCATAGGGCATGGGGTGGCGTATGGAAACGACCTTCTTCCCTGCTTTCTGAAGCATGCGCACCACCTGGCGGCTGGTTTGCGATTTTCCGCATCCGGTACGGACAGCACACACGGAAATCATCGGCTTTTTCGAGACCAGCATGGTGTACTGGGCCCCGATTATGATGAAATCGGCTCCTGCGGCGGTCACGATGGAGGCCTTGTGCATGACTTCCCCGTGAGGGACATCACTGTAGGAAAAGGCCACGAGGTCCACGGCATTCTTCCGGATCAGTTCGGCCAGCCGATGGTCGGAATATATGGGAATTCCCTCAGGATAAAGCCCCCCGGACAGTTCCGCCGGGTAGCACCGGCCATCGATATCCGGAATCTGGGTGGCGGTAAAGCCGACCACCCGGTAGCGCCGGTTATCCCGGAAATAAACATTGAAATTGTGAAAGTCGCGCCCTGCGGCGCCCATGATGATGACGTTTTCGACCATTTTTCCAACTCCTGTTTTTTAATTGGCCACAAAGACACGAAGCCGAAAGCTTGCGGCAACCTTCGGACTTCAGTCTTCAGCCTAAAAAATCACCTTGGCTATGCGCTCCAGTGCCCAGTCCACCTCGTCCCGGGTAATGACCAGCGGCGGTGCAAACCGGATGATATTGTCATGGGTCTCCTTGCAGAGAATTCCGGCCGTCTTTAGTTTTTCACAGTATTGACGGGCCCCGCCTGCCTCCGGTACGAATTCCATTCCGACCAGCAGGCCCTTACCCCGGATCGCCTCAACCCTGTCGTCGGCCAGCGCCATGAGGCCGTCAAGGAAATATGCGCCCATCTTAGCGGCGTTCTCTATCATGCCCTCCTCCCGAAGCACTTTAAGGGCTGTGCGTGAAATTGCACAGGCCAGTGGATTGCCGCCGAAAGTGCTGCCGTGTTCGCCGGGCTGTAGAACGTTCATGACCTCGCTGTTGGAAAGAACCGCGGAAACCGGATAAAACCCGCCGGAAAGGGCTTTGCCGATCAGGGTTAGGTCAGCCTCGATGCCGCTGTGCTCTTCGGCCAGCAGCTTTCCGGTTCGCCCCAGACCGGTCTGAATTTCATCCAGGATCAATACAACCTGGTTTTCTTCACAGATGCGTTTGGCCTCCTTGAGGTACCCTTCGGCAGGGATTATGACCCCCGCCTCCCCCTGGATGGGCTCCACCAGAAAACCGACCGTATTGGGTGTGATGGCCTCGGCCAGGGCTGCGGCATCATCGAAGGGGATGATCTTAAATCCCGGCGTAAAAGGCCCGAAGCCTTTACGTGAATTCTCATCGGTACTGAACCCCACAATGGTAATGGTCCGGCCGTGAAAATTGTTGGCACAGACAATTATTTCAGCTTCGTTTTCGGGAACACCTTTGACGGTATAGCCCCATTTGCGCACGGTTTTGATCACCGTTTCCACGGCTTCCGCTCCGCTGTTCATGGGCAGCACCTTGTGCGAATTCGTCATCCTGCAGAGCTCCCTGTAGAACAGTCCCAGCTGGTCGTTGCGGAAGGCACGCGACGTCAGGGTGAGGCGATGCGCCTGGTTGATCATGGTCTGCATGATTGCAGGGTGGCAATG
>JAFDAT010000545.1 GCA_019313725.1 Deltaproteobacteria bacterium | reverse complement strand
CCCTATCGAATAATCAGAATAAATTCGGTATTCAGCATACAGGTTAGCAGGGATAAATCCCTGCGCTACATGACCGTGCATGATGTCGGTCGAAATAATATATGAATAATCAGAGTGTTGCCAATGTAGGCCAGGGCTTCAGCCCTGATTAAAATATGCTATCGCTGCGAATCAAGCGTTATTGGACAGCCTGTTTAGCCCTGCCGGAACTCGATAATTGGGCGTTGGATATTGATTGTTGGATATTTGATGAAACGTAAGAATATAAAAAGCCGACAATACGGTTTCGGTAATGCATTCGTTGTTGTTTATATTACTGTATATACCTGCATCTTGCTGACAGCCGGTGGTGCACATGCCCAGATACCCGGCGTGGAACCGGAGCGCAAGTATTCCATCAGCGGCTATGTGAAATACCTTTCGCAGGCGGTAATTCCCCAGTCAGGATCCACCGTCTGGGATCATCTGATCCATCAACGTTTCAATTTTGAATATCGTTGGACGGATGCGTTTTCCTTCAATGCCGGCATGCGCAACCGGATCCTGTGGGGGGACAGCCTGGATTTCCCTTTTTTTGAAGAGCTTGTCAGCGCCGACCCGGGCTACTTCGATCTGTCCTGGAACTGGCTGAGTGAGGACAATGTCCTGGGCAACACCACTTTCGACCGCCTCTATATGGACTGGCAGGCTTATGACTGGCGGGTCAGGGCGGGGCGGCAGCGTATCAACTGGGGCATGGCGACCCTGTGGAATCCCAACGACCTGTTCAACGTATATTCCATATTTGATTTTGATTACGAAGAACGATCGGGTACCGATGCCGTTCTGGTGTCACGCAGCCTGGGGTTTGCCTCGCGGGCCGAAGCTATCTGGGGGCTTGGTGAAGACTGGGACGAAACAAGCCTGGCCGGTCTATATCGCTTCAACATGACCGGATATGACCTGCAGATTCTGGGCGGTAAGAAATGGGTCGACCTCGTCATCGGGACCGGTTTTGCCGGCAGCCTGTGGGGGGCGGGGCTGAACGGTGAAGTCAGCTATTTCCAGCCCTACCGGGACGCGTGGAAGGGGGAAACGCAGGAACAGACCACGGTCGCCACACTGGAAACCGATTACAGTGTGACGGGCAGGCGCAACCTGGTCTGGAAGGCCAGTGTGCTTTACATCAGCAATCCACAGGACCCCGGCAACACCCTGATTTATCTGAATCAGCCGCTGACGGCTAAAACCATCAGCTTCACCCGTTGGACCGGGTACGGCGACGTGGCATTCGACATCACCTCACTCAGCCGCCAGACAGTGGGTTCCGCCATCTACGATGACAGTTCCTGGTTTCTGACGGCTACCAATGCCTATTCCCTGGCGGATAACTGGCAGCTCATGCTGGTGTGGCAGCATTTTGACGGCCCCGGGAACAGCCTGTTCGGTGAAAATCCCGCTGATATGCTCTATGGCCGGATACGGTGGAGCTTTTAATACAGGATAATCTCCCGATTAGTTGTCTAATAGTAAAAATGATTCTTCCCCTTGCATAGACATATATAATTAGGGTTCAAGGGGCCGAGGATTCAAGGGGTCAAGTGATATGCTGAAAAGTTTCAAAGACTTAAAGGTATGGCAAAAATCATACGACCTGTGTTTGAAAACATACAGGATGACAACGACATTTCCAAAGGATGAACGTTATGGTTTAACATCTCAGATCCGAAGATCCGCTGTATCCATTCCCTCCAATATAGCCGAAGGGTATGGAAGGAAGACAACCCTCGATTACATTCGTATGCTTTATATAGCCTATGGCTCGGTCTGTGAACTCGAAACCCAAGTATTATTAGCTGGTGATTTAGGCTATATTGACATAGAAAGCATCAAAGAGGTTGAAAGCGCTTATTAAAACCTTAGAACAAAAACACTTGGACCCTTGAATCCTTGGACCCTGGTTTTCTCTAACTCTTTTGGAGAAGAACCTTAATTCATGTATATTTATCTGGAGAGAAAATTGGCAAACAGTCTTTACATCGTCGGTAT
>JAFDAT010000167.1 GCA_019313725.1 Deltaproteobacteria bacterium | reverse complement strand
TTTACTGTAAGCCTCTGATTTTATTGAAATGGTAGGCGATGCTGGATTTGAACCAGCGACTTCTACCGTGTGAAGGTAGCACTCTCCCGCTGAGTTAATCGCCCGTGTTTTTTAAAAAATCCACTTTCTCCTTCAACTCCTTACCGACCTTGAAAAAGGGCAGCTTTTTTTCGGGGACGCCGATGGGTTCGCCTGTTTTCGGATTGCGGCCGGTGTACGATTTATATTTTTTTACGGTAAAGCTGCCGAACCCGCGAATTTCTACGCGGTTGCCTTCCGCCAGTGAGCGTGAAATTTCATTAAAAATCGTGAGCACTGCCTGTTCGGCCTCTTTACTGCTTAATTCTGCCTTTTCTTTCAGGACATCAATGAGGTCTGATTTGTTCATTTAGACTCCTTTAGGACTGAAGTACAACAATTATAGAGGGTTGGCAGGATTGAAGTCAAGTATTAAATTCATGCATTCGTCGGGTGTCCATCCGGATCTTCTTCCATTGATTTGTCTTCTGCTATGTTTTCGGCCGTCGATATTTCAGCGGCCATTTTTTTGCCGGCAGGGTTTCCGGGTTCCGGTGCGCCTGTATTTGGGCCCGCGGTCTGGATTTCTTCAAGGGTCGGATCCTCGAGGGAGGCCTTGCCCAGGTCCTCAATTTCTTTGGGGCTTGGAAGATCTTTCAGATTTTTCAGGTCGAACACCTCTAGAAACTGCTTGGTGGTGACATAGATGATCGGTCTGCCGGGTATCTCCTTGCGACCCAGGACACGGATGAGTTTTCGTTCTAAAAGCATGCGCAGCACACCGCCGCAGTCCACCCCTCTAAGGTGCTCAACATCGCTGCGGATGACCGGCTGTTTGTAGGCGATAATGGCCAGGGTTTCCAAGGCGGCCCTGCTGAGCCGGGAGGGTTTTGGCTGTATCAGCCGCTTGATCCAGGGAACATATTCGGGACGGGAGCGAAACTGGTATCCCCCGGCAACCTCGCGCAAAACGAATGCACCGGTCCTGGCCGCGTAGTCGTCCTTGAGTTCATTGAGGGTTTCCCTGATCATGCGGCGGTCCTCAAGCTCGAGGACTTCCCTGATCCGGTCCAGGGTCAGCGGCTCTTCCGTCACGAAAAGCAGGCTTTCAATGATGTTTTTCAAATCTTCCATTATACGTAAAATATTCTGATAATGCCCGAAGGCAGGTGCTGGGCTATTCTGATCAGGTTGAGCTTGACCATTTCCAGGAGGGCGAGAAACGTAACGATGATCTCGCTCCTCTGGACCCGGGTGGCAAAAAACTCGGCAAATGTCATGGTGCCTTTTTCTTCAAGCTGATCCACGATTTCCGTGATCCGCTCCTTTACGGACACACTGTCGGCATCTAAATCGATTCTGTGGTCTTCGGGGATGCTCTTTAGAATTTTCTGGAACGCATCGATCAATTCAAACAAGCCGACCTGGATGACCTGATCGTCTCCGGCAAACTCCTTGAATTCCCCCTCGGCATACGTTCTGGCGAAGGTTTTTTCCCCTAAGAGATCCCTTTCGGCCAGCTGGTCGGCAACGGATTTCATCTGCAGATATTCGATCAACGGCCTGGTGAGCTCCATCCGCGGATCGTCCTCCTCATCTTCGTTGCCATGCGTGGGCAGCAGGGTCCGGGATTTGATCTGGGCCAGCGTAGAGGCCATCACCAGGAAATCCCCGGCAAAGTCAATGCTCATCATCTTCATCAAGTCGATATACTCGATGTACTGGCGCGTGATAAGGGCAATGGGGATGTCGTAAATGTCCACTTCGTTTTTTCTTATCAGGTGAAGCAGAAGGTCCATGGGACCTTCGAAGACATCTTCGAGTTTTATCTGGTAGGTTGTTTCCATAGATGGTTATTCGGTTCTGTTAGTTAATCTGTTTGTTGAAACCACATCATGTTTGCGCACGGTTTAGCTTTGGATAAATCCCTGTGCTACAAAGCCGTTGGCGTTATGCTATGTAGTCCAGGGCTTCAGCCCTGCCGGAACTTGATCATTGGGCGTTGGATATTCAACTCCGGTTATCCGGATTGGGTTTTATGTAAAAACCTGGATTTCGTGTTTTCGTGATGATGATTTTTCCGTATTTTAGAAGGAAATCGAAGCTCGCACTTCCTCCATGGTCGCCCCGGCAATCTCGGCCGCCCTGGCGCTGCCGTCCACAAAAATATCTTCCACCAGGTCCGGGCGCTCCAGGTAGTAGGCCCTTTTTTCATGAATCGGACCCAGGCCTTTGATCAGGAATTCCGCCATCATCTTTTTGCACTCGACACAGCCGATTTCAGCTTTTCGGCAGGCACTGTCAATGGTGAATATGGTTTCGTCATCCGAGTAAAGTTTGTGGAATTCATAGACATTGCAGACATCCGGGTTTCCCGGGTCGCTTTTTCTGGCGCGTTGCGGGTCGGTGACCATCTGCAGCACTTTCGACCTGACCGCGTCGGGCGTATCCGACAGGTAGATGGCATTGTTGTAGCTTTTGCTCATTTTCCGTCTATCCAGGCCCAGGATTTTGGGCGTCCGGGTCAGGATGGCGTCGGGTTCAGGGAAGACATTGCCGTAAAAGTGGTTGAAGCGCCGGGCAATCTCCCGGGTGATCTCGACATGGGGGACCTGATCGACGCCCACCGGGACGCCGTTGGCCTTGTACATGATGATGTCCGCAGCCTGCAGCACGGGGTAACCCAAAAAACCGAATGTTGACAGGTCCTTGTTATTGATCTGTACGATCTGGTCTTTATACGTCGGATTGCGTTCCAGCCAGGGTACGGGCGTGATCATGGACAGGATCAGAAAAAGCTCGGCATGCTCTTTGATGCGGGACTGTACAAAGAGAGTACTTTTTTCGGGTGTCAGTCCGGCGCTCAACCAGTCGATCATGATGGTTTTCACATGATCGGGAACATTTTTGGGGTCCTCGTAGTCGCTGGTCAAAGCGTGCCAGTCGGCGATAAAGAAAAAACAGTCATAATCGTCCTGCATGTTTGCCCAGTTCAGCAGAGCACCGTGAAGGTTTCCCAGGTGGAGCGGACCGGTGGGGCGCATGCCGCTCAGTATTCTTTTTTGGGTTGTCATTCGAAACTCCAATCCATAAAACCGCGCCATGTGCCCCGTTCGTCATGAAGGAATGAATGGCATCGGTATTGTATCGAGGGCGCGGGATAGACCGCGCGGTTTTTTAACGCGTAATGATAAAGCGTCATTTCGCTTTAACTCCCAGCGGGCTGCTCAACCAGGTATTTTTCCACAAACCGCAGCTCATCGCTGCGGGTTTCGAGCCCGCCGTTCAGCCGGGCCTGCAGGACGGCGGCCATGATCTTTTTGTACACCGGGCCCGGTTCAAGCCCCATTTCCATCAGGTCTTTGCCGGTAACCGAGATGCTGACGTCTCTCAGGTTGGTGACATAGTACGATATCGCTCTTTTGATCCTTTTAAGACGGGTACAGACCATCAAGTAAAGAATCATCTCTATTCTCAAGCCCGAAAGTTTTTCGTAAAGCGTGCTGTTGTCGAGCCGGGAATTTTTTTCCAGCCAGTAAAGCGTTCTTTCGGCCTGGAATCTTTCCCGGGTGAAGATTTTTCTGTACCGCGGTGCCAGTTCAAGTCGCCTGCAGATGTCTTGCGAGGTTTTTCTGTCACAGTTCCGGATCAGGGCCATAAAATAAATGGACCATTTTATATAGGATTCTTCCAGAAAAAGCAAATCGTGCCAGGCGATGACCTTTCTGGCTGAATTAAGCATTGATATCAAATTGTTATCGATTATTATCGAAGGGTGGATGACCCGCAGAAGGTTGTAATCCTGCAGCCGGATGATGGCCGGTGCGGGATTGTCCTCCTCCAGGATCAACCGCAGTTCTGTGAAAACCCGCCGACCGCTCAGCCGTTTGAAAAAATCCATTTTTACCGCGTTTTCAATGAGGCCGGCAGTCAATTTTCCGATGGTGAAACCGAAGCGCTGTTCGAAGCGCAGGGCCCGAAAAACACGCGTGGGGTCCTCCACGAAACTGAGGTTGTGCAGTACGCGCAGGACCTTTTCCTTGATATCTTTCTGGGCGGAAAAAAAATCGATCAATATACTGAAATTTTTGGGGTTTAATTGAATGGCCAGCGTATTCACGGTAAAATCCCTGCGAAAAAGATCCAGCTTGATGGAACTCGTCTCGACGATGGGAAGGGCTGCCGGAAATTTATAATATTCAAGACGCGCGGAAGCCACATCAATTTTAAAACCGTCTGAGAATATGATCACAGCGGTTCCGAATTTGGCATAGGCGTGTACGCGCGCGCCTTTTTGAGCGGCAAATTTTTTGGCAAAGGCGATACCGTCACCCTCGATGACAATGTCGATATCCTCATTGGAACGGTAGAGAAACAGGTCGCGGACAAATCCCCCGACAACATAGGCATCGCTCCCGAGATCACTGGCGGTTCTGCCGATTTCCTGCAATAAATTGAGCAGGGAAGGTGCCAGGCGCTCTTTCATGAAATTGGAGATGTTGCGCGTCCTGGCGTGCTCATGTTTTTCCAGGGGCTCATTCTGCCCTTTGTGCTGGTGGTTTTTTCTTCTCACCAGGATATTGAGCAGATCGGTCCTGGTAACGACACCGATGATGGCCTGATTGTCGAGTACCGGCAGGATACGCTGCTTGTGCTCGATGATTTTATCCTGGACTTCGAGGATATCCGCCTCCGGATCGACGGATACCATTTCCGTGGTCATGTATTCATGCACCGGAACATGGTTCAGTTTGTGATACAGCGCTTTTTCAATGACCTGCCTGGAAATGAATCCGGCCAGCTCATCGTTCTTGCTGTCGGTAACCAGCAGGGCATTGATGTTGTAGCGCGTCAGCAGGTCACCGGCCTTCTGACAGGACACATCTTCGCGGATGGAGATGGGCGGTGAGGTCATGAGGTGCCTGGCCAGGCGCCTGGACTGAATTTTACTGTACAGGATATCCAAAAGACGCTGTTCGGTCTGGGCCAGGGTCATATCCTTGATGGTTGCAGCGGCGGCGTAGGCGTGTCCGCCCCCCCCGAGGGAGGTGATGATGGTGCCCACATCGACTTCGGGAATACGGCTGCGAGCCACCACGTAGACCTTGTTTTCCATGAGGGCAATGGCAAAGATGGCATCGAGGTCCTCCATTTTGACCATTTTGTGGACCAGGAAAGCGAAATCGGGAACATAACGGTTCGTTGACACGGCCGCCACCACCACATCGATACCGTTGATGTTGTGGGTGGTGGATGCCTGGATAATGTCATTCAGGATCCCGATCTGTTCCGGGCTGATTTCCCGGGCGATCAGGTTGGATATCATGTTCAGGTTGGCGCCTTTGGACAAAAGAAAAGCCGCTGCCCGGAAATCCTTTTCCGTGGTGGAGGGAAAGGTGAACGACCCTGTATCTTCATAAATCCCGAGACACATGATGGTTGCTTCGTCGGAAGATATCTCGATCCCTTTTTCGCACAGTATGTTTACAAGGAGCGTCACCGTGGCGCCAAGCGGTTCCAGGGCCATGTAGGTTCCGTCGATGTCGCCGGTCATGGACGGGTGGTGGTCGTAAATATGAACTTCAAGGCCGGGTTTGTCCAGGATGGTGGAAAACTTTCCGATACGGTTCGGCTGACGGGTGTCGACCAGGACAAGTCGGCTTATCTGTTTGAAATCAATGTCTTTTACATTGGCAATATTCAACAGGTATACCATGGATTGAATGAAAAAATTTCGCAGATTTTTTTCCTGTGAGCCGGGAAATACCACCAGGGAATCGGGATAGAGTTTCTGGGCGGCCAGCATGGATGCCAGAGCATCGAAGTCGGCATTGATATGGGTGGTGATGACGGTCAACCCGTTATCTTGATCCATGGTATTCAACTCCAGTGCGATATCCGCCGGTTTACATTCGATACGTGTTTGGGTTGCCAGCTATTTTCAAGATGTCCCTGGACCAATTCTTGGGCAGGAGAGCATATTTTAATTGCCGGATCCAACGTTTAAACAAGCATACACATATACCGTAATCTTAATCAACGCAAAGAATAAATTCCGAAAACTATTGTCGTTTGTATCAGATTATGTTAGTAATTCTCGTCTCACCGATACAGACATCCACACCATGGGGGTACATTTATGCCGGTCTATCTTTGGGTAGGAAAAAACAGGAATAATGATGTTCAGAAAGGTGAAATCGATCTTCCCAATGAAGATGCTGTCCGCAGCCATTTGAGCATACTGCGCGTCACGCCCACCAAGATAAAGAAAAAACCGAAAGACCTGTTTGCAAATGTGACTTTTCTGCAGCCCCCGGTCAAGGAAAAGGACATCATTATCTTCTGCCGGCAGTTTTCCACAATGATCGATGCCGGGCTGCCCATTATTCAGTGCCTGGAAATTCTGCAGGCCCAGCAGGAAAACAAGACTTTCAAGATTATGCTGAAAACGGTGAAAGAATCGGTGGAAGGGGGGCAGACCCTGGCGGAAGCGCTCCGGAAATACCCCAAGCATTTTGACAGCCTGTTTGTCAACATGATCGCGGCGGGTGAAGCCGGCGGTATTCTGGACACCATTTTGCGGCGTCTCTCGGCTTACATGGAAAAGGCGGCCAAGCTCAAGGCCCAGGTAAAAGGCGCCATGACCTACCCGATTATCACGGTAATCGTGGCCGTGGTGGTGGTGGGGGTCATTCTCGTGTTCGTCATACCGGTGTTTGAAGAGATGTTTGAGGGGTTGGGCGGCGATCTCCCGGTTCCAACCAAGATCGTCGTGGCCATGAGTGAATTTGTCAAATCGAAAATTCTCTACATTATTATCGGCCTGGTGTTGTTTATTTTTGCCTTCAGACGGTATTACCAGACCAACAAGGGGCGTATCAGCGTCGATGCATTGATTCTGAAAATGCCGGTTATCGGCATGCTGCTCCGGAAGGTGGCCGTTGCCAAGTTTACCAGAACCATGGGGACCATGCTCTCAAGCGGTGTTGCCATACTTGAGGCGCTCGACATTGTCGCTAAAACAGCGGGCAACAAGACGATAGAAAGGGCTATCTACAACGTTCGCTCCGCCATTGCGGAGGGGCAGACCATGGCTGATCCCCTTGCGGCATCCGGCGTTTTCCCGCCCATGGTGTGCCAGATGATTGCGGTGGGCGAGGCTACCGGTGCCTTGGATAACATGTTGGGAAAAATCGCCGATTTTTACGACGATGAAGTGGATCAGGCGGTCGACAATCTGACATCCATGATCGAGCCCTTCATGATGGTGTTTCTGGGCACGGTGATCGGTGCACTGGTGGTGGCCATGTACCTGCCGATTTTCAAAATGGCCGGCGCAATATAGCCTCGG
>JAFDAT010000544.1 GCA_019313725.1 Deltaproteobacteria bacterium | reverse complement strand
CGGCTATCCATTTTTTGTCTGGGGGGAGTATGCCGCAACCCACGCCTTAGCACCTGTATATTTGGCCAATGCGGTGGAAATCCCGAGCCCCACTACCGAGTTGTTATGCGAGGCCGCCCTTCAGGCCAGCATCGATGTTGTCATTGGTGTGGCGGAGCGCGATGCCCGCTCACGGGGCACGGTCTACTGTACGCTGCTCTTCATCAGCAGCGACGGTGAGATTCTTGGTCGCCACCGCAAGCTCAAACCCACCCATCGGGAGCGTACCGCCTGGGGCGAAGGGGATGGCAGCAGCCTGGTGGTGTACGAACGGCCTTACGGCCGGATAAGCGGCCTCAACTGTTGGGAGCACAACATGGTTTTGCCTGGATACACGCTCATGGACCAGGGCACCCAGATCCATATTGCGGCTTGGCCAGGGATGAGTACTTCCCGCCATCTCTTCCTGTCTCAGGCTTTCGCTTCTCAGGCCGCCGCCTATGTGATCGATGTGGGGGGTCTTCTCGCGCCGGAGCATCTGACCAGTACGGTCAGGCAGGTGATAGATGAAAACCCGGGTGAGGTAGCCGAGATCGTGTCCGAAGGATATGCCGGCGAGAGCTGCATTATCGATCCCATGGGCAGGACAATAACAGAACCATTGGAAGGCGAGGGGATTCTCATTGCCGATGGTTCAGCAGAGAAGATCTTTCTTGCCAAGGCCGAATGTGACGTAGTCGGGCACTATTCCCGCCCGGATGTCTTCCAGCTGCATGCCAATCGTTGTCCGCATCTTCGCGTGGTGGATATACAAGAGCCGGATTCGGAGTCTACCGAATCCGAACCGGCATCCGACGAGTGATATTTTCTGTCAATTCGAGCAGGGGACCGGGCAGGTAAAGCCGATATCGAATACCCGGTGACAGGCTGGGCAGATGAAAAGCCAGCGGGTCACATCGTCCTCTTTTTGGAACATGGAGTGGAATCCGTCGCTGTACTGGCAGGCGGGGCACTCCTTGAAGGTCTGTTTCATTTCGATTTTCGTGACTTCATAATCCATGGCTGTTCTCCAGCGATTCAGGAGCTGTGTCCAGCATCTTTACCCCATAGTTGGTGCCAATGTTAGGGTTTATTGTCCGGCGGTTTTACTCCCGTATTTCCGGTCAACTTCGGGTTGTTCCAGTGCCTTTCTTTGTCCCGAGTACTTTTTTTCTGCAGGTTTTTTTCAATGGCCGCTGTAAGGTCGATGCCGGTCTGGTTGGCTATGCACACGGTCACAAAAAGGACATCCGCCAGTTCGTCGGCCAAGGCGGGGTTGGCGTCCTCTTCCTTAAAACTCTGTTCACCGTAGGTCCGGGTCATGATCCTGGCCACTTCGCCGACTTCTTCCATGAGAATGCCGAGGTTGGTCAGCTCTGAAAAGTATCGGACGCCATAGGTTTTGACCCATTTATCGACGGCATTCTGGTATTCTTGTATGCTCATTTGTGACATTGCAATCTCCTGTGTTTATGCAATCATAGGATTTAGGCAGGTTGTCCCGCAACCCGTTTCAGCAGGGAGAAATTCCTGCGCTACATAGCCGTGCATGTTGTCGGCCGAAATAACATATGAATAATCAGATTGTTGCCAATGTAGGCCAGGGCTTCAGCCCTGTAGAAACTATATTTGTACTACCCATAAAGTGTCATCAGAAAGAATACTTGAAATCTTGCCACAGAAAAATCGAACGAAATTATTAGCCTGATGACTGAATTGCCAATTCCGTCATGCCGGAATTGAAAAACGTGTCCTGGAATGTTGCTGGCCGGGGCATCCAGTGCATTTCTGGCTTCCCGCTTTCGCTGGAATGACAACTTTTATAAATATAACTATCGGTTGATGTCATAAAAATCAATATTATGGATAGTTGTCCGCGTTAAAGGCATCTATTTATTATGCTAAAGGGTTAATGCAAAAACCCGAATGAAATAATAAAAAGGATCCCAGATAATAAAAGTAACACTGTAGAAATTAGTGCTAATTT
The DNA here is from genome assembly GCA_019313725.1 of Deltaproteobacteria bacterium. Taxonomy (GTDB): domain Bacteria; phylum Desulfobacterota; class Desulfobacteria; order Desulfobacterales; family B30-G6; genus JAJDNW01. Next base: position 28 of record JAFDAT010000544.1, on the reverse strand, counting down.
TTTATCAATTGGTTCCATTGAAGAAACA
>JAFDAT010000166.1 GCA_019313725.1 Deltaproteobacteria bacterium | reverse complement strand
GACGCCCAAAGCACCATCATATCGGATGGCGAGGCCGATGTACTGGTGGGTTTCGAACCATCCGAAACCCTGCGCGCACTCAACAAATGTAATCCCGACACCGTGGTTATCACCAACACCGCCCCCCTGCCGCCTTTCACGGTCGGGCTCGGCATAGGTGTTTACCCTGAAATAGGCGTGATCGAACAGCAGATCAAAAATAAAACCGCGAGATTGGTTTCTTTCGATGGCATCGACCTGGCCAAAAAAGCCGGTAATGTCATGTCCCTCAACATCGTTCTCCTGGGGGCTCTGATTCAGTCCGATATTCTTCCCCTGACCCCGGAGAGTATAAAAAAGGCCATCGAAACCACGACCAAGAAAGCCTTCGTGGAAACAAATTTGGAAGCATTCCAACTCGGGTTTGAAGCAGCCAAGCGTACTTAAAGGTGATGAAGAGATAGCGATCATTTGCGGTTTACGCAGATCTCCAGTTTTATTTTATATTATTTCGATTTGAATTTATCCGCGCCGTTTAATAAACCCTGACCCTGGTAAGCCGTGATAAGTTTAAATCCAAGCGAGAGTGAAGGAGAAAAAAGATGCCCTGGAACAAAGAATTTGAATGCATGCCGGTGGAGAAGCTTCAAAAGTTTCAACTGGAAAAATTCAAGGAGACCATTGAGTGGGTTGCCCAAAAGGTCCCTTTTTATAAAAATAAATTTAAGGAAATGGGCATCAAGCCCGGCGACATCAAATCCCTTGAAGATGCGGCCAAACTCCCCTTTACCATCAAGGAAGACCTGCGTGACAACTACCCCTTCGACCTCTGTGCTGTGCCGTTAAAGGATGTCGTCAGAGTGCACGCCTCTTCCGGAACCACCGGCAAGCCCATCACCGGGCCCTACACCCAGGCCGACCTTGATCAGTGGACCGAGTGCATGGTCAGAAATTTCTGGGCGGCAGGCGTACGGCCCGAGGATATCGTTCAGAATGCCTATGGCCACGGGCTTTTTACCGGTGGCCTTGGATTTCACCAGGGCGCCGGCAAACTGGGATGCACGACAGTTCCCACCGGTGCCGGTCTGACCGAACGGCAGATTACACTGATGAAAGATTTTGGCGTCAACGTTCTCTTGTGCACCCCTTCCTATGCGCTCACCATCGCCGAACGCGCCGAAGAACTGAAGGTCGACGTCCGGTCACTGCCGGTACGTGTCGGCATTTTCGGCGCCGAGCCCTGGACCGTTCCGATGCGCAGAGAGATTGAAGAACGCATGGGCATCAAGGCCATGGAAGCCTACGGTCTCACCGAACTGGGCGGGCCGGGCGTTGCCTTTGACTGTAAGGAGCAGAACGGTCTCCACATCAACGAAGACCATTACCTGGCCGAAATCGTGGATCCGGCAACCATGGAGCCGCTGCCGATGGGCGAAAAGGGTGAACTCATTTTCACGTCGCTGCAGCGCCGGGCCATGCCCATGATCCGTTACCGGACCAAGGACATCACCAGCCTCAGCAGAGAAACCTGCTCTTGTGGCCGCACCTTCCTGAAGATGCGGAAAGTCTTCGGCCGCACCGATGACATGCTGATTATCAGTGGTGTCAATGTATTTCCCTCGCAAATTGAATCCCTGCTGCTCGATTTAGACGAAGTCGAGCCCCAGTACCGCCTGATTGTCCGCAAAAAAGGGTACCTGGATCAACTGGTGGTCCAGGTTGAAGCCAAGCGTGAAGTGTATGAGGCCGGCAAGGAAAAACAGCTCGAAGTCGAAGGAAAAATCATGGGCCACATCAAGGGCAACATGGGCATCAGCGTCGAAGTCAACCTGGTTGAACCCAAGTTCATCGCCCGCAGTGAAGGCAAAGCCCTGCGCGTCGTGGACGAAAGGCCAAAGCAGGAGAGATAGTAGATACCCGGGTCCAGAGGGCCCGGCACTGGATGCTCCCTGGAAGGGAGTATCTACGCCATAACATATGAGTGCCTAAAGTGAACTAAAGTGCCTAAAGTTAAGGAATTCTATCTTTTTTATAAATGCCAGAGCGTAGCGATTCATCAACTTTAGATCACTTATAATTTTAGATCACTTGACACTTTGAATTATTTATTTTGGCAGAGCCTAATGGCTCTGACCCCCGCAAAGCGGGATCTACGACGGTCCCAAAGAACCAGGTTTTTAATGCTGGAATAAATTTTCATGGTTTCATTTAAAAAGACAGTCAGAATATATCAACTCAATTTTCGACGCATCGTTGTTTGCTGTCGTCGAAAATAAAAATTTATCAGTAGGGGAGGTAACCGAAATGAAAAACACACCGGAATTCAATCCCCAGTCATTTGCCGTCATCGGTGCCGGGCCTGTCGGGTCCATTGTGGCAGCGTTCCTGGCCAGAAACGGCTATGATGTCACCCTCTGCGATATCATACCGGAACTGGTCAACCCCGCACTGGATCCCGGAATTATTATCGACGGCGCCGAAGATCTTAAGCAAAAGGTTACCCGTGTCTGTACCAGCGTCGACGAACTGGGCGACTACCACCCCGACGTGGTCTTTATAACGGTCAAGGCCAATGCCCTGCCCCTGATTGTCTCGGCCATCGAAACGTTTTACAAAGAGGGTATTTATGTGGTCAGCTGGCAGAACGGCATCGACACCGAAAAAGAGATCGCCGTGACCCTGGGTGACAAGGCGGCCATGCGAGCCGTTGTCAATTACGGATGCGGCCTGAAGGCACCCGGGCACGTGCATATACCCTTCCATCACCCGCCGCACTTTATCCAGGAACTGGATCCGGAATCAAAGCATGCTGCCGTTGCCATTGCCACAGCCCTCACCCAAGGCGGCCTTCCGACCGAACACACGGATCAGATCATCTCCATGGTCTGGCGCAAAGGCGTACTGAACGCCTGTATGAACCCGGTGTGTGCGGTCACCGGTCTGACCATGGCTCAAAGCATGACCGATCCAATTATATTCAACCTGGTGGACAGCCTGGTTAAGGAGTGCATCAAAATTGCCCGGGCCAATGAAATCAGCCTGGGTTGGGATTTTTACCCCCATGCCATCGAATACATGAGCAAGGCTGGAAATCACAAGCCCTCCATGCTGATAGATATTGAAAACGGCCGTAGAACTGAAATCGATTACATCAACGGAAAATTTGTTGAATACGGTGAGCAGGCCGGTATCGAAACGCCTTTTAACATCACCCTGCGTTCTCTCGTGAAAGGCCTGGAATCCAAAAAATGACCAACCCGAATCCGATCTATGTCGGTGTTGACGTTGGGGCGTCCCGGACCAAGGTTGCCCTGTTGAACCCGGAATGCAAACTGCTCGGCCACTGTGTAAAAAAATCAGGCACCGACTTTACCGCAACCGCAGATTTCTGTCTCGAATCCTCCCTGAAAATGGCTGATGCGTCCGTGCGGGACATGGTAAAGGTGGTATCAACGGGATACGGCAGGAAAAATGTCTCCTATTCCGAGGAAAGCAAAACAGAAATCGGCTGTCATGCCAAAGGCTGTTATTACTATTACCCCAGAGCCATCACCATTATCGACATCGGCGGCCAGGACAACAAAGTCATCAAGCTGGATGCAACCGGACGGCGGATCAGCTTTAAAATGAACCGGAAATGTTCTGCAGGTACCGGGGCTTTTCTGGAAGAGATGTCCCCCCGACTCGACATCCCGCTGGAGGAGATGGACGGTCTGGCCAGACGATCGACGGAAATGGTTAAACTGGGCAGTTTCTGCACCGTTTTTTCAGCGACGGAAGTTCTTGAGAACATAAGGAAGGGAAAAAAAATTCCCGACATCATCAAGGGGTTGTTCCATTCCGTCATCAAGCGGGTCATTGAAATGGACGCCTTCACGGAAAATGTGGTCCTGACCGGAGGTGTTGTCGCCCACAATCCCTATCTAGTAACCATGATGGAAGAATTTATCGGCAAAAAAATCCTTGTCCCGGAGCATCCGCAACTTACCGGCGCTATCGGAGCAGCGTTGTATGCCATGGCGTAATATCAACACTGGATAAACTGTTTGGAGTAGCATTTTAATCTCGGTGTATTGTTAAAATATCATAATTTTCAAGCACCAAATCCCAAACAAATTTCAAAACCCAAATCTTAAATAAGATCGAAAGTCATTTGTTTGGAATTTTGTATTTTAGTCATTGTGATTTGTTTGTTATTTGTTTTTTGGTTATTGTTATTTGATTAATAAACGCAACACATCGCATCTAAAGTACTGCACGATTTAATTATTAAAATAGTGAATAAGGAGGAGACTATAATGTCTGACGAAAAAAAAGTTGCCATCCGTCGGCTCAGCACCGCTAAGGACATGGGAAAATTCATGGCCGACTACTATTATGAACTTGACGATGCCGCTAAAGACGATAAGCAGAAAATTGCCTGGTGCACCAGTGTAGGACCGGCTGAAATCCTCCGGGGCATGGGCTTTCTGACCTATTTCCCTGAAACCCACTCGGCCATGCTGGGAACGACGCGCATGGCAACCGACCTGATTCCCAAAGCCAACGCCATTGGATACTCACCGGATATATGCTCCTATCTTACCGCCGATATCGGTGCTTTTCTGGAAGGGGTAACCCCCCTTTCCAAAGTCTTCAAAGGCATTGAAAGCCCGCCAAAACCGGATGTCCTGGTATTCAACACCAACCAGTGCAGGGATGTGCAGGACTGGTTTTCCTGGTACGGTGAAAAATTCAACGTGCCGGTGGTAGGCGTACACTCCTACGTTGGCGTCAAAGAGGTCACACCTTCCCACATTACATCCATTGCCAGACAGATGGAAAATATTGTCGAACCCCTTGAAAAAGTTGCCGGCCGTAAACTGGACATGGACGAATTCAAACACGCCGTGACCCTTTCCAGGGAGTGTTCCGACCTATGGGAAAAATGTCTGGCGGCAGCATCCGCCACCCCTTCCCCCCTGACCTTTTTCGACGGGACCACTCTCATGGGACCGGCGGTTGTCGGCCGGGGCACGCAAAAAGCCATCGATGCCTATAAATTGCTCCTGGCGGAACTTGAAGAACGTGTGGACCAGGGTCTTGGTGCGCTTGAGGAAGAACGCCACCGGATATACTGGGACGGCATGCCGGTCTGGGGCAGACTCGGAATGCATTCCAAACTGTTTGGTGCGCTCAAGGCCAATGTGATAGCATCCACTTACTGCAGCAGCTGGATTTTCAGCGCCCTGGATGCCGAAGACCCCTTCAACAGCATGGCCAGAGCCTACACGGAACTGTTCATTGTCCGTTCCGACGATTACAAGGAGCAATACATCAAGGACAAACTTGACTACTTCAACGTTGACGGCATCATCTATCACGATGCCAAGACCTGCCCCAACAATTCCAACTGCAGATACGGAATGCCACAACGGCTGGCAGAGGAAACAGGCATACCCAGCCTGACCATCAATGGAGATCTCAACGACCTGAGGCTCCTGTCCGACGAACAGACTAAAACAAACGTGGAAGCATTTATCGAACAACTGGAAGAAAATTGAGGAAAGGGCGAATAGCCAATATCCAATAACAAATGATCAATGTCCAAGTGTAGATAGCCAACCTGATCATTGGAAATTGAGTATCTACTTGTAACCTTTTTAAACGCATCCGATATTTCTGTATTGGAATGGAGGTAAAAAATGCTGGATAGCTTATTTCGCCCCAAATCGGTAGCCGTCATCGGGGCATCAACCAAGGAGCTTTCCATCGGCAATCGTGTAATTCGCAACCTTGTCGATTTCGGTTTCAAAGGCCCCATCTTTCCCATCAACCCGAAGGCCGATGAAGTCCGGGGGGTAAAGGCCTACAAATCGATCCTGGATGCACCGGACAACATCGATGTGGCCCACATGGTAATCCCGGCCAAGTTTGTCCCCCAGGCTGTGGAAGACTGCGGGAAAAAAGGGGTTAAAAACATCATCATCAACTCCGGCGGTTTTTCGGAAATCGGCCCCGAAGGAGAGGTCTATGAAAAAGATTTCATGGTCCGGGCTAAAAACTACGGCATCCGCGTGCTCGGCCCCAACTGCCAGGGCATCATCAATTCGGACCCTGACATTCGCGCCTATTGCAACTTTACTTTTACCAAGCCGGATATCGGTCATATTTCCATCGTTGCGCTCAGCGGGGGTGTTGCCGAGGTGATTCATCAAGGATTTTCATCCATGGGGGTAGGCACCCGCATCTATGCTTCCAATGGAAATGCCTGCGACATCACTATCCCTGAGATTATCCAATACCTGGGCGACGATGACGGTACGCGTGTCATTGTCACCTATGTTGAAGGCCTCAGGGATCCCGCCACATTCATGAAGGTTGCCCGGGAAGTAGCAGCAAAAAAACCGATCCTGGCCATGAAGGCCGGCCGGACCACGGAGGGTGCCAAAGCAGCCGCATCGCACACCGGGGGACTGGCCAAGGAAGACCTGGCCACCGATCTGATTTTTAAAAAGGCCGGCGTACTTACCTTTATGGATGAGGGGGAACTGATCCAGGCCGCCGTCGCATTCGCCACCCAGCCCATCCCCAAGGGAAACCGTATAGGGCTGATTACCAACACCGGAGGGCCAGCCGTTATCGCTACGGACATACTGGTGGGTGCGGGTTTGGCCATCCCCCCCCTTTCCGAAAAAACGGAAACAATCCTCAAGGCAGAACTCTTTCCTGAAGCTTCCGTCAACAATCCGGTCGATGTCCTGGCCACCGGCAATGCCTCCCATTACCGCGCCTGCATGGATGCCATGATCGCGGATGACAACTATGATGCCCTCTACATCAATTTCGTAACCCCGTTTTTCGTGGATACCGACAGCATTGCCAAAGAAATCGCCGCGGTCAACCAGCAGGCTGAAAAACCGATGGTCTGCAACCTGATGACCGATAAAAATGAGTGGACCGAGACCGTCAGGATACTGAAACAAGGCGGTGTTCCCAGTTTCAGCCTGCCCGGAGAAGCAGCCCGTGCCATGACGGCCCTGGTACGCTACAACGATATTCGTTCCCGGAAAATTGGCCAACCCGACATTTTTAAGGATGTCGACACATCACGGGCCAAAGGAATACTTGAAAAAGCATCCTCGGGAACCGGTTTTCTACCGGCCGAGGATGTATACCAGATCCTGGAGGCTTACAAGATATCAACCGCCGAATGGCGCATGGCCACATCTGCCGAATCGGCAGTCAAAGCCGCCCGGGAACTTGGCTACCCGGTCGTGGTGAAGGCTGATGCAGCCTCGATTGTCCACAAAAGCGACATGGGCGGCGTGGCTGTCAATCTCCCGGATGACCCCGCAGTCCAAACCGCTGTAACGGCAATGGAAAAACGCTTCGATGCTCCCGACCTCAAATTTTTTGTCCAGAAATACCACGAGGACGGCATGGAAGTCATTCTG
>JAFDAT010000008.1 GCA_019313725.1 Deltaproteobacteria bacterium | reverse complement strand
TGGCCAGCAGAAGCAGCATAGGATCAAAAAAGATTTCCATGTTTCACCTAAATTACGATCAATCCGAATAGCATAACAAAAATCATGGGGGTAAGGGATGCCAAAGCGATAAGGCCAAAACCATCCGTCAAAGGGTCCCTGCCGCGTATCGTACGTGCAAGTCCCACACCCAAAGCCGTAACAAGCGGCACGGTGACGGTTGAGGTGGTGACGCCACCCAAGTCATAAGCCAATCCCACGATCTCCTTTGGCGCAAACAAGGTCATGAGCATAACCAGCACGTAACCGCCGACAATTAAAATCGACAGGGACCAACCCCGTAGAATTCGCAATACCCCAAGACCAATTGCAGCCCCAACGGACAATGCTACGGTCAAGCGGACACCAAGAGCAAAATGGTCTATTGCGGCAGGGATATTTTCAATAAGTCCCGCTTCTGCTATGGCTTTTGCTCCCTCGTGTGTTACCGCAATTAGAGCTGGTTCGGCAACAGTTGTCCCGGTTCCTAAAGCAACCGCGAAAAACAGAAGCCAAAAGAGACTGCCTTTACGTGCAAATTCTTCTGCCAGGGTTTCGCCCAGTGGAAATAGACCGATGTCCAAACCGACGACAAAAAGGGCTAAGCCAACAATAACCAACCCCAATCCGGCTAAAACGGATAATAGCTCTGGAAAAGGTTGCCGCAGGACTAGAATCTGAAACAGGGCGATAACCGTGATGATAGGAGCCAGGTCACGCGAAGCCCTAAGCAGAGCTTTCCCTAAAACTGTGCTGAATTCGGTTAGGGTTGCTAATGGCATAAGTTAATTTCCGCGGCCAGAAAATCCCGACAGCGATTGAAATATCGCAGAAAAAACATCTGTCAATCTCAGGATGCCCACAATCTCACGCTCCCGGGTCACCAGCAGGGACTGCTGATGGCCCATAATCAGAATATGAATGGCTTCATCCAACGTAGCGTTTTCATTCAAACATTCATCCGAAGACAAGGTATGCATGTATTCCCTGACCTGTGTTTTGGCGGCCTTTTCCTTTAGATCATCCAGTGAGCCGTCAAAAAGGCGGTGATGCTCAAGCATCGAATTCAGAAACATCCTGCTGAAATGGCGAAAAGTGCCTTTGTTATCTTTACCCTGGATCTCCTTGTACTTTGGCTCAAGGGCTTTTAGCGCATCTATCTGGCTGATTTTGCCAATAGGATGATTGGTTTTATCAAGTACCAGGACTGCCCTGTGGCGGTATTTGGTATGATCGAAGGCCTGCTGTGCGTTCTCAAGAGCCTGAATAGCATCAGAAAGGCTCGCATCCTCGGATATCGTCGCATATTCGTCCAGCGGGACCATTAAATCTTTGATTGCAATTGTTTTCATATATCACTCCTTGGGTGATAACACGAAAGGGCTAAATATTGCCGCCCCTACGGAGCAGCTGTCGGACTTCGGCCTTCCGGATGCGTTCGTCCTGCTCCTCCTTTTTTTTCCTTGCACCTGATAGTTTAGCTTTCAGGTCATCAAAGTCAGCCGGCTTTAAAAGATAGTCGAAGGCACCCAGCTTCATGCCCTCAATGGCGGTTTCCGTGCTCCCGTGCCCTGTAAGCAAAATCACTTCCACAAGCGGATGCATTATTTTAATTTTATGTAAGGTGTTGATCCCATCCATGCCGGGCATCTTGATATCGAGAATGACGACATCAATGGGTTTCTTATCAAGAATATCGAGACACATCTGGCCGTCATAAGCAGGTGTTACTTTTTCACCGGCCTCTTCGAGCCGCATGGCAAGTATTTCCACAAAATCCTTTTCGTCATCTACCAGCAGTATGTTCGTGGGTATTTTAATCATCATTCATCTCCTCGGCCAACCGTCCTGATCATAAACCCCATCGTTGGGGTAAAGGTCAGTGACACGATTTTAAAGATCACCTGTTTCCCATATTCTCTGCCCGGCCTTGATCCGGGATATAAACCGTGAATCGCGTGTCCTGCCCAATTTTACTCATGACCTCCACCGTCCCACCCAGTTTCTCAACAATTTCCCTGGTAACGAACAAGCCGAGCCCGGTCCCCTCTCCCGGAGCCTTCGTGCTGAAAAAGGGCTCGAAGATCTTTTCCAAATGCTCTTTTGGAACCCCGGTGCCGGTGTCGCTGACAGCAATGCTTATACCGCCGGCAGTGGGCGCCACTTCGACGCTGATGCGCCCCTGTTGAGGCGTGGCATGGATGGCGTTGCTTATTAAATTAATCAAAACCTGCCGGACCTGATTGGGGTTCGTCAATATCGGTTTCAACGCCTCGGCTGTCTGCAGGTCCACGACAATTTCTTTTTCTTGGGCTTCCTTCTTTATCAATTGAGCGGTCTCGAGCACCAGTTCAAAAGCATCAACATCGGTCAATATGGGTTTTGTTTTACGTACATTACCCAAAAGCTGATGGGTGATATTGCGGGCCCGCCCAACACTGCCGCCGATTTTTTTTAGCGCTTTTTCAAAAACTGCCCTGCGGGGCATGTCGGCATATTCCTGCTTCTGCAACAATGATTCCAGATAACCCGCCGATTCATTGATAATGGCCAGGGGATTGTTGATTTCATGGGCTATTCCGGCCGCCAGAGTCCCCAGTGCTGCCAGTCTTTCCGTTGCGATCATCTGTTGTTTGGTACGCGCCCTGTACTCGGCGGCTTCTTTTTGCTGCTTTTCCCCCAGAATTTTTTCATAGGCCTGGATGATTTTACCCAGCAGGTGGTCGAACTCCACGGGTTTGGTCAGATAGTCATAAGCACCGGATTTGATACCCTCAACGCCGTCCTGGGTGGCGGCATGACCGGTGAGCAGGATAACCTCGGTTTCAGCGTGCCTTTCTGTTATCTGAGAGAGAGCATCGATGCCACTTATCCCCGGCATCTTCACATCCAGCACCACCACGTCCATGGGATGGTCTTCAAGGATGGAAAGGCACTCTTCGCCGCTCCCGGCCTGTAAAGCAACAACACCTCTTTTTTGGAGACGCTTGGCCAGCGTACTCCGAAACTGCGCTTCATCATCCACCAGAAGCAGCCGGATATTCTTAATCTGTTCGGGTTCCATATCTTCTTGCTCCCTACCTGGTAAGCAACCTCATTATACAAGCCCCAGTATCTTCCACCAGACAGCAGCCACAACAATAAGCAGGATCAACAACACTGGTGTGGCCACGAGGCCGACACGGGTGATATCGGAGGCTTTAAAATACTTGAAACTGTAGGCAATGGCGTTGGGTGGGCAACCAATGACCAGCAGCATGGCAAAAGAAGTGGCGGTTCCCAGGCACAAGGCCAGAACCGTCGGATCCACGCCTTCCAACTGGGCCATGGGAATAACAATGGGCAAAATAAGGGCGGCCGCGGCCACATTGGCCATGGCATTCGTCACCAGAGCCCCGAAAACCGCGACGCCCGCAAAAAGCAGCAGCCACCCGCCTCCTTTGACAAGGGGAAAAAACAGATTGGCAAAATAGGTGGCCGCACCGGAATTGCCCATGGCCAGCCCCAGGGAGATGCCACCGCCAAAGATAAACAGTGCCGTACCCCATTCCAGGTTTTCATGAATATCATCCCATTTTAAAATGCCGGTCAAGATCAGGGCGGCAACACCCAGCATGCCGGTAACCGAGTAATGCAGGCCGTGAATTCCTTTTGTCAGCCACAGAATAAAGGATAGACTGATGATCAATAAGGTTATTTTTTCCTGGAAAGACCAGGGGCCGACCTCGTCATCCAGTTTCGGCAGTTTAAGGGAGGGGTCCGGGCGGAAAACCAGATAGACCACCCCCACGGCAGCCGGCACGGTGACGATGGCCATGGGCATGGCATATTTGATCCATTCCATAAACGTGATCTCGATCCCGGTAAATTCTTTTAAAAAAGCCGCCGAGACCATGGTGCGCCCACCACCCACCAGGGTGCCCATACCACCACAGGAACAGGCAAACGCCAGAGAGATCATCATGAACTTGGCAGTACGGGAATGCGGCTCGATGCCGGCTGCCCGCATCAGCGGCAGCATGGTGACAATGCCGATGGAAACCGCCGCTGCATCATGCATGAAAGAAGAGGCCAGCCCCAAACCGATACTGATGATGAAGGTGAATTTGGTGATACTGGTGCCTGCCTTGGCGACGATAAAATGCCCCAGTCTTTTGGTGATTCCGGCCTTGTCCAGGGCGATGGCAAAAATCAGGCAGCACATGATGAAAACGACCACCGGATGCATATAGGGTGCCCAGGCGGTTTTTACATCCACCACCTGCATGACGACCAGGAAAACGCCGATCAATATGGCCGTGATTTCAAGGGGAATTGGTTCCACCATAAAAAGAAAAACCAGAACCGCCAAAACAGCCAGAAATCGTTTGGCTTTGGGAGAAAGCCCGTTAACATATTCCACCTGAACATCCGTGCCCTCGAAACTACCTGCTTTTTCTGTTAAATAAGATCCGGAATGCTTTGAAATCTTGGGATCTTTAGATTCTACGACATATGAACCGGTTTCGGTTTTGTCACCAGGGACCATGTTGTACTGGGCACTGATGGTATGGTAGAATAATTGGCCGCGGTCACCAGTAATTTTGAATCTGGTCCCCTCGGGCCGGGGTAGCATCAAAACAACGGCCCCGAGCAAAAGGGCCATACCGAGCTGAAAATTACGGGATCTGAGAATCGTTGTCATTTAAATCTCCCTTAATTGGTCACGAAACAGTATCATTTTGGAGCAATCCATTATTGGCCATGTTGTTTATTCAACGATGGGATCCCCTGATCGCCGATCATATGCTTCCTTGATTTTTTTTACCAAATCATTCAATTCGCACGGCTTGGTCAGGTAATCATAAGCACCCTGTTTGATACCTTCCCGGGCCGCCTCGGCCGAACCGTGGCCGGTGAGCATGATGACCACAAGTTCAGGAGCCATTTTTTTCAATATTTTCAATATTTCGATACCGTCCATATCCTCCATTTTAAGATCCAGAATCGCCACGTCGAAATCTCTCCGTCGAAGTATTTGAAAGGCCTCGGTCCCGCTGGTCGCCTTGCCCACTACAAAGTTGCGTTTGGAGAGCCGATTGGAAAGGACATTGACATACCCGACTTCATCGTCAATCAACAATAGCCGTATCGGCGTTGAGAGACTGTCTTCTTTTTTTGACATGGTTATTCTCCCTGGTTCTAAAAATTGGCGCAATTTTTTCTTTTTATGATATGCGACAGTTTTGCTTTTTCGCGAAGAGAATATGTAAAATTTATGGCCGCCGGAGCGTAATTGCCCGTACACGGGCTTCCATGATCTTTTGCTCATGCTGTCGTTTGTGCTTGGCGGCTTCTTCCACTTTAGCGATCAGCTGATCCATATCGCAGGGTTTCATCAGATAATCAAAGGCACCCATCCGCATGCCGTCGATTCCGGACTCCACCGTGGCATGTCCGGTAAGCATGATCACCTCCACAAGGGGATGCTTGCTTTTAACTGCCTTTAAAGCCTCCATGCCGTCCATTACCGGCATTTTGATATCCATAATAACAACTTCGATAGTGCTGTCCCGCTCAAGGCATTCTAGCGCTTCTTTCCCGTCATACGCGGGCGCGACGTCAACATCCCTTTTTTTCAATCGTTTCATCATGGTTTCCACAAAGGGTTTTTCGTCATCCACCAAAAGAATTTTTGCGATACTCATTCTCAATCTCCTTTCCTGCCACCGCTACCTGCCTGGCATTGCCAGTGCTTTGCGTGGTGGTGCCATAATCTATCCCAAAATTGCAAGCCTGGGTCGGCCCATGCGGGGGTCCACACGAGTGCCTTGCGTCCAATAGCCTCTCATCTCTTTACCCGTTAGGGTGTATTCTCCTCTGGAACTTCTGCTTCGATATTTTGGGGGATCTGAATTTCAAAAGTGCTCCCCTGCCCCTTTATGCTGGAAACCTTGATATCCCCTCCAATTTTTTTAATTATTCCATAACAGATGGAAAGTCCTAAGCCTGTTCCCTTGCCAACCGGTTTGGTTGTATAAAAAGGGTCGAATATACGCGACAGATTGGCATCGGCAATACCCGGCCCGTTATCGGCCACCGTCACTAAAATGTCATCGCCCACGCGTTTAGAAGTCAGGGTGATGATTCCACCGGTTTTTTCCATGGCATCAATGGCATTGTTGATCAGATTCATGAAAACCTGCTGTATCTCGGTTTCAGATGCAAAAACCGACGGCAGGTTCTTTTCCAGTTGGGTGCGGACCTCTGTATTGCCATATTTTGCCCGCTGGGAGGACAAATAGACAATTTCTTCCAGCAGGGCATTGATGGATAATTCCACAACCCTCGAGTCTGTTTTACGCGCAAAACTCAGCAATTTATGGGTGATCTCTTTGCAGCGTTTGCCCTGGGTGTTGATTTGTTTTAATGCTCTGTCTATTTCTTCCAGATTTTCACTCTGTTTAAATTCCTCTTCCTCGAACAGATCCTGAATCCAACCGGCTTCTTCAATCATAATGGCCACCGGGTTGTTGATCTCGTGTGCAATACCGGACGCCAGCTCTCCGATGGATGCAAGTTTTCCGGTCTCGATGACCTGCTGGGACATAATTTCCTTTTCCTTGTCGGCTGTCTGTTTCTCCTCATCGGCCAGGGAAATTCGTCGGATCAAACGATTTGATAGTATCAAGGCGGTGGCGATGATGCCGAAAGAGCCGACCAGCATGATTAAAAATGCAATTTTCTGGGTGTTGTTCAACTCTTTAAAGGCATCATCGACGTCTTGTTGAAGCACCATTACCCATTCTCCGTTTTTTAAAGCGGTGGCCGCATACAGGGCCTCTTTGCCTTCATGATTTTTCTGCCGGAAAATGGTACTGGGCCGATCCAAGGCATGGTCACTTTTTAGAAGTTGAACCAATTTATCCAGATTCACGTCTGAAATCGGTTTTGTCTGAAACTCTCCGTTTTTATTTAGAATAAATGCAAAACCAGTCTCGCCGATACGCAAATATTCCACCAGATTGTTAAACTCTCCAAAATCGATGGTGGCGCGCAGAATCCACGGTTTACCCTGATGCTCATGCCTCACGGTGATGATAAAATGCGGCGCCCCGCGCTTGCCCTTAAATACATCGCTGATAAAGTGGGGATTGGTCATGGCCCCTTTAAACCAATCGGTATCCGAATATCTTGCTCCGGATAAACTATAGGGACCGGCATATGCTATCTGACGCCCCGCATGATCAACCACGCCCAGGTCAACGAAAACACGGTCAAAGGCGCGCTGCATCTCAATAAATTTTCGGTTGAGAATGGATGCGTCGCTCAGATCTTCAAAACTATTGGCGCTGGCCAACAGACGGATGTCCATCAGTTTTTCGTCCAGAAACATATCGATGTTCTTTTTATGCTTTCTAGCCAAGAGTTCCAGATGATCGTATACTTTTGATTGATAAGATGTACGAAACTCGTTGAGTATAAACATACTGACGATCACGGTCGGTATCATTGCGGTAAAGATGATAGTAAGGACAACTTTACGCAGCAGTGAGCGGTAGTATCTGGTATTTGATTTTTTCTCGTCCATGGAAGAATCCTTAAATTGTGTGCACCCGTTCAGTGAACCGGGGGAATGCTAAAATATCCTTCTCCACAACAATAAGCAGAGACTATGCCATTTTGGCATTTGATGGTCAATTTAGTGCCATTAAATATAAATTCTAATTATTTACATGTAGTTATGGTATAGATAGAATGGCCAAAGGTCACCGGCGGCCATAGGCGTACAGATGAAAATCAGGGTTCATGGGTGGGACGAATTGTTCCGGTGGGGTGAAACTCCCCGCCAACGTGCTATGTCCGTTACCGGTTCTATCTGTGGGGATTGGATTGCTCTATTTTTCTTAATTTTTCTCGCAGCGTTTTTCGCGCTATCTTCAGAATCCTGGCAGCCTGGGTTTTGTTGCCACCCACACTTGCTAACACATGCGTGATATGCTCGCTTTCCATTAGTGCCAAAGATCGATGCAGACCTTTTTCGTGGTTTATGATGAATCGCATCGGTTCGGGCAAATCAGCAATATCCACAATATCCTTGTCCACCTTCAGTACCAATTTCTGAATTATGTTTTCAAGCTCTCTGATATTCCCGGGCCAGGCATAATCAATGAGCGCTTGCATGGCCCGATCCGATAATGATATGGGTCGTCGGCCCATCTCTTTGGAATAATCGGAAATAAAACAGTGAACCAGCAAGGGTACATCCTCTCCGCGTTCACGCAACGGTGGAATATGGATGTCAATGACATTGATTCGGTAGTAAAGATCTTCCCTGAAGTGATTTTTATTCATCAAAACGTTCAGGTCTTTGTTCGTCGCCGCCAGGATGCGCGCGTCCACCTTGATGGCCTGGCTGGACCCGATTTTGATAATCTCTTTATCTTGCATGACGCGCAGCAGCTTAGCCTGCATGCTCTGGCTGGCATCGCCGATTTCATCCAGAAATATGGTGCCCCCATCTGCGACCTGAAAAAATCCTGCCCGCGACGCATGGGCACCCGTAAAAGCGCCTTTTTCATGCCCGAACAGTTCGCTTTCAAGAAGGCCTTCGGGGATAGCCGTGCAATTAACCGGTACAAAAGGTGCGGAAGAACGCTCACCCGCATAGTGAATGGCGCGGGCTACGAGTTCCTTGCCGGTCCCGCTTTCGCCTGATATCAGGACATTGGCCGTCATGGTGGCCGCCTTTGTGATCAGCTGGAATACCTGCTGCATCGGTTCGGAACGCCCCACCATGCCGTGTGTCGTGTCCGGTTCAACCGTGGCACGGGCATTGCGCTGCACGGTCAACCTGTCCAGAACACTCTGGACAGCCGATAGAAGTTCCTCATGGGTAAAAGGCTTGGCCAAAAACTCCTCCGCGCCTTTTTTGATCGCGGCCACGGCGCCCTCAATGGAGGGATAGCCGGTAACCATGATGACGCCGATGTCCGGGAAATTTTCGCTGATATGTTGGACGAGTTCCAGCCCGCTGTGCTTGGGCATTTTGAGATCCGTGATCACCAAATCGATTTTGTTTCCACTTAAAGCCTCCACGGCCCTTTGGACACTGTCGCACGTAATAACCTTGTGTCCAACACCCTCCAGATTCCGTTTAATGATCTCGAGAGCGTTGACATTGTCATCGACCGCCAATACGTTATATTGATAAGTTTTTTTTTGACTCACACCGTTTCCCTCAAGCCGTTATTCAACATTTTAATTTTATCTTGAAAATCGACCCCTTGCCGGCATGGCTGTCCACTTCAACTGTTCCGCCATGCTCATTGATAATACCATAAACCACGGAAAGACCGAGCCCTGTTCCCTGGTCCACCTCTTTTGTGGTAAAAAAGGGGAGAAAAATCTTATCCTTGATATCCTCTTTAATTCCTATCCCGGTGTCTTTCACGAACAAAGAAACACCGCCGGGCTCCACCGCGGTCTTTATGGTCAGGACACCGCCATCGGGCATCGCATGGATGGCATTGACCACCAGATTGATCAATACCTGGTTGAGCTGAGCGGGATCCCCTATCACAGGAAGGAGCTTTGGGTCCATTTTCAGCACGATCTCAATATTGTTTTTTGCGCAGCGAAATTCGATAAAATCAACCCAGTCCTCTATCAAATTATTCAGGTTGGTTCTGGTTTCACGAGGTTGTGTCTGGCGGCTGAAAAGCAGTACTTTTTTTATCACCTCCCGTGCATATAAAGTTGATTTTACAATTTTGACCAGATCCTGATAAACCGGCTCCGGGAGATCGGGATAATTTGACGCCAGTTGGGCAAAGCCGAGAATGTCCCCTAAAGGATTGTTCAGTTCATGGGCCATCCCGGCTGCCAGCTGCCCTATGGTTGCCAGCCGATCAGCGTGCCTGAGCTGCTCCTCCAAGGCTGTTTTTTTTGTATTCGTCTCCCTGCGCTCAATAATAATAGCTACTTTTCGGGCTGCTGACGCCATGAGTTTTTTTTCCTCGAAAGAGTAAACTTTCTTCCGGCAAGGAGCGGTTTTGCCTTTATTCAGACATCCCACCTCCACACGTCCCCGCACGTTTCCATTCACAACGATATCTTTCCCATACCGATTTTGGGATAAATCAAATTCAGATGTTTGATAGAGATTCTCATCCAATCGGATCCCGGCAGCTATCTTTTCCGGAGCCTCAAATGCCTGGGGAATCGAATCAATGATGGTTTGCATAGTGGTGTCAAAAGAATGGCTGTCATCAACTGCCATTTGAGCAATTTTGTAGAGACAGGATAATACGCGATTTTTTTCAAGCAGTTCTATATACTTCATAATTTAATCATACTAAAACAAGAATTGTATTGCAATTATTTTACTGTAATGAACCGATTCAGGAGGAACATCATAGCGAAAGCCATAAGAAGCGGCAAAATCGTTTGCAAAAATATATGCGCGGAAACCCGAAGCCCGATCCAGGCCCGATCCGGCATTATCACAAAGAGTATCAGGTAGACCCCGGCGACGCATACCGGAAAAATCCACGGTCGAAAACGGGAACGTTTCTGAGCGGGTCGTCCATTTTTAATACTTTTTTTCACCATGCGCCCCTTGATAACCATATAATCAAAATGGATGCTGGAATGGCGACAAGAAAAGCGGCTATGTTTCGGATCAGGGTAAATCTTGCCCCCAATACCGATACCTCGACCGGCATTTGTACCAGCCATACTGTAACCCAGCTCAACATCATGGCCCCCATCTTGTTATGAACCCGCGCATCAAGAATAGGCCCATCGGCAGGTATCGCTATTTTCATTGAGCCTCCTTGACTCGTCCCGATATAGCCTTAATATACCTGCAGCAAGTTGTGTAAATAATCATATTTCAAATACTCGAAAGAGAAGGGGTTATCATGGAAATGGATGTTTATTTTCCCGGAGGCAAGAAAGTCAATGCCAACTACAAAGGCTTCACCATTGAAACCGATCAGGCCAAAGAAGAGGGCGGGGAGAAAAGCGCTCCGGAACCCTATAGTCTGTTTCTCGCCTCCATTGGCACGTGTGCCGGAATTTATGTGGTCTACTTCTGCCAGGAACGCGGTATTGACACTTCAAACATCAAGATGAAACTTCAATTTGAGAGAAATGAAGAAAAGCACCTGACAACGGCCGTTCATATCCATATCGACCTGCCGCCGGATTTTCCGCCGAAATACAAGGCGGCTGTCGTCAAGACCGCCGAGCTGTGTTCGGTGAAAAGAAACATCCTCGACCCGCCGCAATTTACTGTTTCCGCCGCAATTCGGGAAGAATAATGGAACGATGGTGCAATGAAATCGTGGGCTCTTATTAATTCTTAAAAGTAGCGTAGGAAGTATCCATCGGCGATACCACCAGAGAGCCTTTTATAAAGGATCTTCTCGATATTTCTTTTGACATGATATCTCCTTGTTCAAATCAACGAGTAGATGTTTCCTTGATGTGCGCGGCGACCCGCCGCGCTTATTCTAACCCGCTCAGGAGAAGCCCGATGTTGAACCGGAAGCGCAAGCCCCGAAACCGGATCCACTCATGAAACTGGTGGCGCTCAATACGCGGACCACCTTCGTTTTACCGCATTCAGGGCATGCAATTTTTTCCTTATCACTATTGAAAGTCAGTTTTTCAAATTCATGCTGGCATTTTTCGCAACGATATTCGTATATAGGCATGTGAACACTCCATTATTCTAAACCGCGATATAAAGATTAAGTGCTTATTGCTACTCTAAGGGTTTGCGAAGAAATAAGTTCGCAGATTTTCAGCGTTCAGGCGCCCGTTCAGCAAGGCACGAAAATGCAGAAATATCTGGCATATATCGAATTTTCGTAACACCGCTGAGCGGGATGGATGGGCGCTGAAAATGTGAAGTTATTTTTAAGCGAGCCCTAAGTGGTCTTCAATGGCCTTGACAAGCGTCTTAGCCGTCTGAAGACCGACAAAGCGCTCAACTTCAGCGCCGTCCTTGAAAACAGCAATGGTCGGAATACTCTGAATCCCCAGTTTGACGGCTGTTTCCTGATTTTCGTCGACATTCATTTCTGCAATTGTGGCTCTGCCGGAAAAGTCTTCCAGCAGTTGCGTGATAATAGGCTCCTGTGCACGGCAGGGGCCGCACCATGGTGCATTGAAATCTATTAGAGATACACCATTCCTGATAGAGTTTTCAAATTCTTCCGATGTCGCAAGCTGTGTGGTTTTCATTTTAAATTATCCTCCTGTTATTTTAATTACAAGGATAATACAATTTCCATACCAATCGTGTTGAAATCTGATATTTTTTAAATTCCAAACTTCTAATAAATATTTAACTATTTAATTAAATTGAATAAATAACTATCAATAATTCTTGGCCTGCCCTTTTGACATCGATAAGCGCAAAAATACCGGTAACAAGCAAGGCACCCGGTAACGTTACCCTTGCGTTATGACACCGTTAGACTTTACGCTGTTACGGCTCTTTTCTGAGAGGAATATCCCATTTTTTCATATATTGCCAGATGGATGTGCGACTCAGACCGACACGACGGGCGACTTCGGCCTTGTTCCATTCGCATTGATCGAGCAATTCCCGCAAAACCTGCTTTGACAATTTTTTACGTTTTACCCGTGTGCCGGCTGGCACACCGAATGGTTGCGGGCAGATCTCAGAATAATCCGGTTGCCTGATTTCTATAGGGAGGTCTGGTGGACCGATCTGGTCTTGATTGCAGAGCACAAAGGCGTGCTCGATGGCATTTTCCAGTTCACGAACATTCCCGGGCCATGAATAGTCCATGAACATGCGCATCGCTTCTTGCGACAAGCCCTTTATGGTTTTATTGGTTTTGGTGTTGAATGCAGTGACAAAATGGCTTGTCAGTAATGGGACATCCTCCTTTCTCTCCCTAAGCGGAGGCATAAAGACCGGAAATACCTTGAGCCGATAATAAAGATCCTCTCTGAAATGCCCCTTACGCACAACATCGAGAAGATCCTGGTGGGTTGCCGTGATGATACGAATATCGACTTTTCGTTCCCTCGATTCACCTACACGCTCTATTTTCCGTTCCTGCAGAACCCGTAAGAGCTTTACCTGAATCAAAGGACTCAACTCACCTATCTCATCAAGAAAAATACTGCCGCCATCAGCCGCTTCAAAACGACCGGCACGGTCCCGGACTGCGCCAGTGTAGGCCCCTTTGACATGACCGAACAGTTCACTTTCTAAAAGTGATTCTGAAAGCGCACTGCAATTAACGATAACAAGAGGCCCTTTACTGCGCCTGCTGTTGTAATGAATAGCGCTGGCAGCTAATTCTTTACCGGTACCGCTTTCGCCATTGACTAAAATTGTGGCTTCACTGGCGGCCGCCGCCCTGATGGAATCAAAGACCCGGCGCATGGCATTACTTTTCCCGATGATGTTGTCCAGGCGATGAATTTCTTGAAGCCGCAGTTCGGCTTCATTGGCTTTTTGGCGCGCCTTGTTGAGATCACTTAGGTCGGTAACCGTTTCGACCACACCGATGATGGAATTGTTCTCATCTCTAACCGCACTGGCATTTTTAATGATCGGCACATCGTATCCGCCCTTATGGCGCAAAAAGCACTCCTTGGCCTCTGATGCGCCATATTCTACGATTTTGCACTTTTTGATATCCGATGGGCATTTTTTACCAAAACAACGACTGCACTGCAGCAGTTGGCAGGATTGCCCTAAAGCCTCTTTGGCGCTATAGCCACTGATACGCTCCATGGATCTATTCCAGGATGCAATCCGTCCGTGGATATCCATTGTAAACACACCGTCTGCCATGGAATCTATAATCTGGTTGAGAATTTGAAGGTTCCAGACTTGATGGATCTGATTTTGCAAAACTTAGTACCTCCCAAAATCGACTTCGCGTTATATTTACGTTAACCTATCCTGCGTATGTGTTAATATCTAACGTTACATAAGTCAAATTATTGTTCCTCAGCCGGCTATGCTTGATCGTCCCCATCAATTTGAAAACGTTACATAACAATTATTAATAAATAGCCTAATCCATAATTTCGAATTGAAGCGGATTACAGGAGCACTCGTTATGATGAAATTACTATTGTTTTTACAGAAAAATTTGGTCTGGTCCATTCCGATTTCAATGATGTTTGGCCTTTTGTACGGCTATTGGTTTGATGCCGGCCCCCTCAAGCAATACATCATACCGGTAACGTTTGTCATGGTGTACCCCATGATGGTGACGCTGAATATCAAGAGTATTTTCAAGGGTGAGGACTACAAGCTGCAGATCACCACCCAGGTTATCAATTTTATTGTCATCCCCGCCATCGCCTATTTCATTGGCAACAAAGAGGCCGCGATCAAAATGGTGATTTTCGGACTGATCATCGGTGCGTTGGCTGCACCGATTTATACCAAAGTCTTCATGGGCGCCACCATTGAAGTGAACATGCTGCACATGTTCAAACAGATCGCTCTTTTTGTGTTCGTTCCCTTGATCGCCGGCCTTGCCACCCAATCGATCCTCAAGAAAAAATATAGCGACATCCTGATTATTTTAGCACCGCTTACGGTATTCTATCTTATTTCCTATGTCATGCTGTCAATTGTGGGTAAGCTGTTTTTCCAGCGTGGGAATGCCGTTGCCATGGTTTACGGTGTGGTGATGCGGGATTTGTCTATTGCCCTGGCCATTGCCATGACCGCCTTCGGCAAGCAGGGTATTACCATTGCCCTGCTGATCGCCTTGGCATACGTCATCCAGATTCAGACGGCTGCCTGGTACGTCAAACTGGTGGACAGGATATTCGGCGGAACCATGAAAAAGGTGGATGCTGTTAAAACACCTGAAATCGCCCCGGCGCTCGTTGTCGATGACAAAATGCCGGAGCCTTTGCCCGTGGAAAGTTATGCCATGGTGCCCGACATCAAACGCATTCTCTACGCCACTGATCTCTCCGACACGGCGCGCCATGCGGTCCGGTATGCCTGCAGTATCGGCCACCAATACAACGCAAAGGTCACCCTGCTGCATGTCATTCCGGATATCGTGGAAGAGATATCCATGGGGACCGGTGTAAATCTGGCCGACCATATGGGCAAAAAAGAATGGGAGTCGTTCAATAAAAATGGAATAGAAGCCGCCAAGATTGCAATCCACAACCGTATTAAAGAAACATCGCGCAGGGTCACCCGGGAAATTCCTCAGTGTCCCCTGAACGAAGAAAATGTGGAAGTTCGAGTGGGTAATCCGGTGGAGCAGATTCTGTATACGACCCGTAAAGGAAATTATGACCTTATTATCATGGGGACCCATGGTCATGGAAAACTGGGACAATCCATTATCGGCAGCGTTGCCGGAGAGGTCATTCGCAGATGTTCAAAGCCTGTCATGGTGGTGCGCTTGCCCGATCACCTCCGCGACTTGAAAAAGGAATGATCTGACGCAACACTAACGGAAAAAATACTCACGAACAGGCGGCTTGATCCTGTTTCCGAAAAAAAAGGGGGCCTGATGAAAAATGATGCCGGCAATAATCAATCGATGGATCTGAAGGAACGACAATTTCCCCTTCCCTTCTCAGATGAAAATATCAGGGTGAACCCGGAAGGGGCCCGACAGGTTGCGCGGTTAGCCTGCGAGATGGCCGTATCGCATTCATCCCCTATTGAAAGCGACAAGCAGTACGCCACACGTCTGGCAACATTCATGTGTGGGTGCATCGCAAACCAATGCGACAGCAGTCAGCAGAAAATGGCCCTGTTCAATGACTTTCTGGAAGAAGTATATGCCTGGCTGGGCAGGGGCTGCAACGAGTGCGCGGGAACCCATCACTGGAACGTATTCCATGAAAGCCATTCAGGAGCCGACGAGGTTCAAAGAGCAGATCAACTTGACAATCTTTAAATACTGAGCGATAGTTTTGCATAATATAAGGAGAAGTTATCATGTGCTTGAGTACGGTATATATGGAAAAAAACGGGCAAGTCGAAAAAGTTATGCAGGACGTTTCACACATGACTTCAAAAAATGACGGCATACTGCTGACCGGCATGTTCGGCGAAGAAATATTTATCAATGGTCATCTAAAAAGCGTAGATTTTCTTGATGGAGAGTCTGTTCTCATCGAATCCATCACAGAAAAAAATTATTGTTAAAGTGCGCGATTCCAGACACAATTTTATTGCCTTCCTCTGGCACGCTCTTTTTCTGGCTTTTGTCACCACCTTTATCGACGTCAACACGGTTTTTTCCTCTTTAATTTTAAAAATCGGTGGTACAAGTATTCATGTGGGCGTGCTTACCGGTATCGCTGTGGGCTTACCCCTGATAACCCAAATTTTCTTTGCAGGGTTTCTGGCAGGTCGACCTCGTAAGAAACCTTTCTTGCTGGTGGGTATATACCTGCGCGTGCTCTCCCTGGTCGGTATGGGGTATACGCTGGCCATTGCCGATAAGAGTGATCCATTTAATTTAATGCTGACTGTCTTCCTCTGGATAGGATTGTTTGCTACCAGTGGGGCGTTTGCAGGCATTTCTTATACCGATATATTAGGGAAGGTGTTGCCGAAGGCACAGAGAAAGCGCTTCCTTATTACAAAACAGGCCATCTCTTCTGCGGCCATGCTGATTTCCGCCATCGTCGTTCGCCATCTCGTCATTGCTTGGCCCTACCCTAAAAATTATATGCTTATTTTCCTGATTGCCGCCGTGCTGCTATTCATTGCCGCAGCTGGTTTTTTAATGATCCGGGAGGCAGCGGGAAAAGTGAATCCCTTGTCACGAATGGTTGTAATTGTGAAAGCCATACCGCAAATACTCCAAAACGATACAAACCTTTCAAATTATATATTGCTGATCAACGCATCCAGCCTCGGCGTCACGATTATTCCTTTTTATGTTGCTCTTTCAAAATCACGTTTCGGCTTGATAGACCACCAGATCGGCAACTATCTGCTGCTGCAATTTATCGGCATGGCCCTTTCGACGATTATATGGAACAAGGTTGCCGGCCGATATAAATTTAAAGGCATATCCTTTGGTTATGCGTTTATCGGAGGATTATTGCCGGTTCTGGCCTTGGGCCTCTCCCAAATAAGCATCGGTTTTTTTCAGTGGATCTTTTTTTTCTCAGGATTTGCAGTTTCAGCGGGCAGGATTTCGATCGAGGGTATTCTGCTTGAAATCACAACCGATGACAATCGTGCCATTTACGCCGGCATCAGCGGCACCCTGAGTTTAACAACGGCTATCTTTCCGTTAATTGCCGGCATCTTGATTGAAAACTATGGTTTCGGCGCAATTTTCACAGTTGCAACGCCGATCATTTTTTCCAGCTTCTTCTTTCTAAAGCGCATCCAGTGCAAGCCATAGCCCAAGGTTCGCGCAAAAACAACTTAGATATAGCAAACGTGAAATGGATAATTGCTGAAATTGACATTCAGTTCAAAAGTATTACTTTTTTAACCATCTCCCGATCAGTTGTAGTATTGTTGGGTTGAGTGGTCCAAATCGAAATCATAAAAAAATAGCCGCCCGAAAGGAATAGAAATGGGAAAGTGTGTCAATCATCCGGACAGAGAAACCAGTTTCATGTGCTCCAAGCACGGCATCTACCTGTGCGAGGAATGCCTCGAGTGTCGTGACCCCAATATTTACTGCAAATTTCGTAGCGCTTGCCCCATATGGTACGAACACAAGCGCAGATCGCGCCAGGAGCGGCAAAAGGCGGCCCTTAAGGGAGCTGACACCTGTCGGGTAACATTCCAACCGGAGGATAAAACGGTTCAGGTAGCGCCGGGATCCACCCTGCTGGAAGCCGCCCAACAAGCGGATGTCCATATCAATGCCTCCTGTAACGGCAAAGGTGCCTGCGGCAAATGCAAGCTGATCCTGGAATCCGGAGATGTCGAGCAGGACCCCTCGCCCCTTCTTACCGACCAGGAAAGAGAAAACAAATATCTGCTGGCATGCCGCGCTAAGGTCAAGGGTGATGTTGCCGTCTCCATCCCTCCGGAAGCGGTTGAACGAAAGTTGAAAGTCGCTGGAATGGGCGATGAACTCACGGCCCGGTTCAAGGGGCTTGTCAGCCAGATCGAACCGATGCTCAAAGAAATTCCACTGATGCTGGAACCGCCGAGTCTGGACGACTCGGTCAGCGATCTCGACAGGCTAAACCGCGGTCTTAAAAAAACCGGATGCGATGTGGCCCGCCTGAATGTCGGTCTGAAGGTCATGCGCGAGCTTTCCAACGCCATGCGGGACGAGAACTGGAAAGTCAAGGCGTCGGTTATCCGCAAAAAATGCTCCAATGAAATCCTGAAAGTCGCGCCGGGTAACGGTGCGGAAAAATCACTGGGCATTGCCGTTGACGTGGGCACCACCTCGATCGTCGTCTATCTGGTTGACATGATGGATGGTTCCATTATTGCCGCTACTTCCGGGCATAACCGGCAGGCGGCCTGCGGTGACGACGTCATCAACCGCATGGTTTGCGCAGAAAAGAACGGGGTAAAAAAACTCAGCAGCATGGTCTTGTCGACCATCAACAACCTGATCGGCGAAGCCCTGGACAGTGCCGAAAGTGATTACCGGCAGATCAAAAATGTAGTCCTGTCCGGCAACACCACCATGACGCACCTTCTACTCAAGATCGAACCACGCTATATCCGCAGGGAACCCTACATCCCCACTGCCTCAGAATTCCCCATATTCAAAGCCGGAGAGATCGGGATCAAGGCCAATCCCATCGCCGCGGTTTTCATCATGCCGGGACCGGCCAGCTATGTGGGCGGCGACATCGTCGCGGGCATGGTCTATTCCGGACTCCACCGCGAAGAGCCCCTGACCCTGTTTATCGACGTGGGCACCAACGGTGAAATCGTACTGGGAAACAGCGATTGGCTGATGACGGCGGCTTGTTCGGCCGGCCCTGCATTTGAAGGCGGCGGTATTCGCTGGGGCATGCGGGCTGAAGAAGGCGCTATTGAAAAAATCAGCATCGACCCCGCAACGATGGAACCGTCATGGCAAACCGTCAGCGACGTCGCGCCCAGAGGCATATGCGGTTCGGGCATGATCGATCTCATTTCCGAATTGCTGATCAAGGGCATTATCGATCCCAGCGGTAAATTCAAACTGGATACAGCCCACCCCAGAATGAAGCAGGAAAACAATGAAACCGCCTATATTCTGGCACCGGCAGAAGTTACCGAGATGGGTGAGGATATCATCTTTACGGAAACCGATATCAACAGCCTGATGATGAGCAAGGGTGCAGTCTACGCCGGCTTTACGGTGCTGCTCAATCAGGCCGGCCTCAATTTTTCCATGGTGGACCGACTCTGGATTTCCGGCGGTTTCGGGCAATATCTCGATATCGACAAGGCTATCACCATCGGTTTGCTGCCGGACATCGCCCGTGACAAATTCAAATATCTGGGCAACAGCTCCATCGGCGGCGCCTATATGGCCTTGTTGAGCGATGCGTACCGGCGTGAAGCGCGCGAAATTTCAAGCAGCATGACTTATATCGATTTTTCCAGCAGCAGTCAGTTCATGGACGAGTACACCTCGGCGCTTTTTTTACCACACACGAATATCGACGAATTTCCAAGTGTGAAGTTGAAAATGAACCAAAAAAATAGCCTGTGAGGAGTAAGCATGTCACTTGTCGTAGCAAAAAAGCTGAAAAAGACCTATATTGCCGGTGATATCACCGTAAACGCCATTCAAGGCGTCGATTTTTCCATCGAGTCGGCCTCTTTTGTCTCCTTTGTGGGCCCCTCGGGCAGTGGGAAGTCAACCCTTTTGAACATGATCGGCTGCCTCGACCCCCCTACTGAAGGAGCTTTGCAGGTGGCAGACAGCGATATAACCCGATTGGATCGCAGGGAAGCGGCCCGGTTTAGGGGTGAGAACATCGGTTTTGTGTTTCAGGATTTTAATCTGATTCCGGTACTTACTGTTTTCGAGAACGTGGAATATCCCTTGCAGATGGTGCAAAACTGGCCCGCCAGCAAACGTCGAAAACGGGTTCAGGATCTGCTTGGAGCTGTGGGAATGGCTGACCAGGGAAACAAATACCCGAGCCAGATATCGGGCGGCCAGAAACAGCGGGTCGCT
Organism: Deltaproteobacteria bacterium; assembly: GCA_019313725.1. GTDB lineage: Bacteria > Desulfobacterota > Desulfobacteria > Desulfobacterales > B30-G6 > JAJDNW01. The sequence goes on along the minus strand of JAFDAT010000008.1, from coordinate 3,172 downwards.
GTGGCTAGGGCCCTGGTCACCAATGCCAAACTGGTTCTGGCCGATGAGCCCACTGCCAACCTGGACCGGACGACGGCCACCCGCATCATCGATCTGATGAAAAATATGCGGGATGAGTTCGGCACCACCTTTATCTTCTCGACCCACGATCCAAAAGTCGTCAAAAACGCCGAAATCATCTATACCTTAGAAGATGGCAGGTTGAAAGAAAGCCGAAGCGGCAATGGAGGGCATCATGTATAATATATTCAAACTTGCAGTCCGCAACCTGAAGCGCTACAAACGGCGAACTTTTCTGACCTCCATGCTGATCACGCTGGGGGTTGTTGCCGTACTTCTGTTTGTCTCCATATCCGGATCGTTCAAAGCCATGATGATCGGCCAGATCACCGATTCCATGCTGGGCCATCTTCAGATCCATCGCAAGGGTTATCTGGCTTCCATCGACAGCCTGCCTTTAAACCGGAACCTCAACGCCAAACAGGTTGCCAAGGTTGAACAGGTTCTTGCCGACATAGACGCCGTAGACACCTACTCCATGCGCATCAAGCTGGGTGCCATGTTCAGCAATTTTGTCGAGACCACGAACATCAGGCTGAATGCGGTTTTGCCTGAACAGGAATTAAATACAGTTCCCCTCTTGTCCGAAAGGATTGTCCAGGGTCAGGCTGCCGGCCTGATTGAAAAAGGTGAAATCCTGATCCCGGAATTGATCGCCAAGGGCATGAAAGTCAAGGTCGGTGATTCCATTGTGCTGGTTGCCAACAACAAGGATGGTTCCGTCAACGGCCTGACGTTACAGGTTCGCGGCATCCTGGAAGGCATCTCCGGACCGGGAGGACGCGACGGGGTCATCCATCTGGAAGACGCCAAAACCCTCCTGCGCTTCACGGGCGTGGAGATCAGCGAAATCGCCATACGTCTCAAGAATATGAACCACCTGCCACAAACCTTTGCAGACCTCACGGCAAAGCTTTCGTCCATAAAAAATCAGCAGGGCCAGCCTGTTTTCGAAGTCCACACCTGGGAAAAGCTCTCTCCCTTTTTCAACATCGCCAAGATGATCGACCTGATGACATTTTTCATCAGAATCATGCTGGTCGCCATCGTACTGGTCAGCATCATGAATGTAATGATCATGGCCGTTTATGAGCGCATCAATGAAATCGGCACCATTGCGGCCATTGGTACCCTGCCGGCAAGAATACTGGGCATTTTTATGGTTGAAGGGTTTTTACTGGGCGTACTGGGCACGGCCATCGGGACGATCATCAGCCTGATCACCATTACAATCATGAACGCCTCTAAGATCAGCTTTGACTTTGGCAGACAGACCGGTTTGCTCCTGGCCCCGACCATCTCGGCCGGCGAGGTGATCGTTGTCGTACTTACAGTTATCGGAATAGCTGTCGTGGCCAGCCTGCAACCGGCATACAAGGCTGCAAAGATGGATCCGATTGCGGCTCTGCGGCATGTCTAGTAGATACCCGGGCCCAGAGGGCGCGTCGAAGATCCCGTCCTGCGGGGGCATTGGATGCTCCCTGGAAGGGAGTATCTACGCCATAACATATAATTTTAGATCACTTGACACTTTAAATTATTTTCTTGGCAGAGCCTAATGGCTCTGACCTGGCCCAAAGAACCAGGTTTTTAATGCTGGAATGAATTGCGGTAATCCGCTTAATCGAAAACAAGTAACACAAAATTTTTAATGGCCTTTTTCGTACTTTCGTGCTTTCGTGATAAAGATCTTTTTTTTTCATCAATAAACCGTGGATGGGCCGAAGGCGGATAAATTTCCCCTTTGTTCATACCGAATCCTTACGGATTGGGAGCTAAATAAAATGATAAACAACAAATTATTTGCGAATTGCCGGACGCTGATACTATCTTTATTCTTTACCGTTTCACTTCTGTTTGTCGCGCCGACAATGGCCCTGGACGGCAATGATATCCTGCTGCAGGTGGACAGAAATCTGCAGCCGCTGTCATACGAAATGTATCGTAAACTGATCAACATCGAGCCCGACGGCAAAAGAAAAGAGTTCATTCTCTACACGGTAAAAAAAGGCCAGGATAAAATGGTGGCTCTTTTTCTGTCCCCGGCCAGCGAAAAAGGGCGGGCAACCTTGAGGCTGGGCGACAACATGTGGCTCTATATTCCCAATGTGGGCAAACCCATCAGAATTACGAGCCTGCAGTCGGTCGTGGGGGGGGTGTTCAACAATTCCGATATCCTCAGGCTGGACTACAGTGCCGAATACAATGCTGAAAGCGTGACCGAGGAGGGTGACAGCCATCTCCTGGCACTCAAGGCCAAAACCGCTTCAATTGCCTACGACCGCCTGAAAATGTGGGTCGATAAGAAACTCATGGTACCCACGGTGATAGAGTGTTACGCGGCCAGCGGCATGTTGATCAAAACCCTCTATTATAAACAGCCCAAGGATTTTGGTGACGGAATTGTCCGGCCTTCGGTGCTCGAGACGGACAGTCCCCTGTATAAAGGCTATAAGTCCGCCATGGTATATGCCAAAATCCAGCAAAAAGAGTTTGCCGACGAAGTTTTTTCACTTAACTATCTGCCGAGGGTTGATGAATTGCGATGAAATTTGGACGGGGGTATGATATTGCTCGTTCTACACTGATCCTATCTCTGGTCCTCTTTCTCTTTTTTATATCCGGCATTCTGCTGTCTGCCGAAGAATACTCGCTGGATCTCGATGAATTCGAGAAAAAAAGTTTTGAATGGGGCGGCTTTGCTGAGTTCCAGTGGGAGCATATGCAGTTAAACCGCGACAGCGTTTTCTATCCGCTTATATTTGGCCGGGATTCTCCCTCAACGCTCGACCTTATCACCCCCCTGATACAGCTTGAAGGTAATGTAGATAAAAATGTGACTTCGTTTATCTGGCTGCTGCAGGCTTCCGCACAATATGATCAAACGGATTGGCGGGGAAACGCCGATATATTCGAGGCCTATGCCAGCATTAAACCCACGCCGAAGGCTTCCATTGACCTCGGTAAAAAAAGATCTAAATGGGGCAAAGGCTACGCCTGGAACCCTGTGGCCGTCATCGATCGCCTCAAAGATCCCAACAACCCGGAACTGGCCCAGGAAGGTTATGTCGGGGCAAGTCTGGACCTGATCAGGAGTTTTTCAACGCCACTG
>JAFDAT010000165.1 GCA_019313725.1 Deltaproteobacteria bacterium | reverse complement strand
ATTCGCCGGATTGGCCGGTCATACAGTCCTGTCTTGAAAGGAATGCCGATGTCTTTTTCCACCGGATACGAAGGTAGAAATAATGTGTGATTGGCAGGGCAATATATACAATATGGCGTATATCCCACCGACGATGACCCCCCATATAGAGGCGCTAAGCCTCTCCCAGAATTAACCATTCTTTAACTGTATGAAACCATGGTTTTTTATTGACAAGGTTAATTATTAATTTTATATCTCCCCCTTGATTGTACAGTAGGCGATAAAGATACGTTTAGTTACAGACAATATAAAAAACAAGTCGAGAGGAGGTGACAGAAAACAACCCTGAAGGGGTATATCGGTTTTAGGCAGATTAAATATTAACTCGAATGGAGGTAAAAAGATGGCAAAGCATGCAACCCCTATGTTGGACCAGCTAGAGACTGGTCCGTGGCCAAGTTTCGTGTCCGATCTGAAACAGGAAGCCGCATCAAGGGCAACGAATGAAAACAACATAGATTTCCAGATTGACCCGGATGCCGTTGATGATCTTTTGGGTGTGCTGGAACTTTCTTATGAACACGGCCGCTGCCACTGGAAACACGGCGGCATTGTCGGTGTATTCGGTTACGGCGGCGGCGTCATTGGCCGTTACTGTGATCAGCCCAAAATGTTTCCCGGGGTGGCGCATTTTCACACCATGCGCATCAACCAGCCCGGTGCTAAATTCTACACCACGGACTATCTGAAAAAACTGTGCGACCTGTGGGAATTCCGCGGATCCGGTATCACCAACATGCACGGTTCAACAGGGGATATCATCTTCATAGGAACGACAACCCCCCAGCTGGAAGAAATATTTTTTGAACTGACCCAGAACATGGGCCAGGACCTTGGCGGCTCCGGCTCCAACCTGAGAACGCCCTCCGACTGTATCGGCCAGGCCCGCTGTGAATATGCCTGCTACGATACCCAGGCGATCTGTTATCACATGACCCAGGAGTACCAGGATGAACTTCACCGCCCGGCATTCCCCTATAAGTTCAAATTCAAGTTTGACGGCTGCCCCAACTGCTGCGTGGCATCCATCGCTCGCTCCGATATCTCCTTTATCGGTACCTGGAAGGATGACATCAAGATCGATCAGAAAGCCGTACAGGCCTATATGGGCGGCGAGATTCCACCTAACGGCAATGCCCACTCCGGTCGCGACTGGGGAGCATTTGACATCAACAAGGAAGTCATCGACCTCTGCCCCACCAACTGCATGTGGATGGACGGCAAAAATCTCAAGATCGACACCCGCGAGTGTACCCGCTGCATGCACTGCATCAACGTCATGCCGCGAGCCCTGAGAATTGGCGACGAAAGAGGTCTCTCCATGCTGGTCGGCGCCAAAGCGCCAATCCTGGACGGTGCCCAGATGGGATCCATGCTGGTTCCGTTTATCAAGGCTGAAGAGCCCTATGATGAAATCAAGGAAATCATCGAAGCCATCTGGGATTACTGGATGGAAGAAGGCAAGAACCGTGAACGCCTCGGTGAACTGATGAAACGACAGGGATTTCAGAGGCTATTGACGGCAACAGGGATCAAACCTGTTCCGCAGCATGTTCAGGAGCCGCGCTCCAATCCATACATCTTCTGGAATGAGGATGAGGTTGAAGGTGGCTGGGATCGTGACGTCAATGAATTCAGAAAACATCATCTGAGATAGGGGGTAATTACCATGGCATTTGTTTCTTCAGGATATAATCCGGACAAACCGATGGAAAACCGAATTACCGACATCGGTCCGAAAAAATATGATGTTCGCTGCGGCGGCGCACGCCTCATGAGCGTCACCCACATTCGCGAAATCTGCGAAATTGCCGACAAACACTGTGACGGATATCTACGCTTCACAACCCGTAACAACATCGAGTTCATGGTCGACAACAAGGACAAGGTCGACCCGTTGGTCCAGGATCTTGAAAGCCGCAAATTTGATGGCGGCAGCTTCAAGTTTCCGGTGGGCGGAACCGGTGCCGGTGTGACCAACATCATCCACACCCAGGGCTGGATTCACTGCCACACACCGGCCACCGATGCATCCGGCCCGGTCAAGGCCACCATGGATGTCCTATTTGACGATTTTAAAGACCACAGGCTTCCGGCCCAGCTGCGCGTTTCCCTGGCCTGCTGCCTGAACATGTGTGGCGCGGTACACTGTTCCGATATCGCCATTCTGGGGTATCACCGCAAGCCGCCCATGCTGGATCACGAATACCTGGACAAAATGTGTGAAATCCCGCTGGCCATTGCAGCCTGCCCCACTGCGGCTATCAAGCCGTCCAAGGTCGAGGTCAACGGTGAAAAACTGAACAGTGTGGCCGTCAAGAACGAAAGATGTATGTTCTGCGGCAACTGCTACACCATGTGCCCCTCCATGCCGCTGGCGGATACGGCGGGTGACGGTATCGTCATCATGGCCGGCGGAAAGGTTTCCAATCGTATTTCCGCGCCGAAGTTTTCCAAGGTTGTCGTGGCCTTCCTGCCCAACGAGGCACCCCGTTGGCCATCCACAACCGCGGTCATCAAAAACATGGTCGAAGCTTATGCCGCCGGAGCCAACAAGTACGAACGCCTGGGCGAATGGGCAGAGAGAATCGGTTGGGAGCGTTTTTTTGAAAAATGCGAACTCGATTTCACCCATCATCTGATCGATGATTTCCGGGATCCGGCGTACTACACCTGGCGCCAGACCTCACAGTTCAAGTTTACCGATTAATTTACCCGCAGGGGGCCTGTTGCCAGGCCCCCTGTTTTCTCCACACCAAAGGGGTTAACCAATGGATTACGAAGAGGCAAAAGAGAAGATAGTTGCCAAGCTTACCAAAAAGCAGAAGGTAAAATCAAAATTTTACTTCAATGATCTGGCCAAGATTCTGGAGATGAAACCGCGAGCAGCCAAAAAGCTGATTACTCAGATGATAACGGAAGAGGTTTTGGAATACTGGTCCAGCGGAAGCACATCAATGTATGGACTCAAAGGTACCGGTAAGCAAGCTGCTGCAGAAGACGAGGATTAACAAGGTCGGCTGTTAAACCGGCATCCCGGCAATTTTTTTGAAACCAAATTTCATACAGCAAGAAAACATGAATAGCCCTGGAGTTGTTATTGCCGCCGTGAGAGGCGGAGCGGGCAAGACCATACTCTCCATCGGGATTATAGCCGCACTATGCAAGCGGGGTTATGCGGTTGCTCCCTTCAAAAAAGGTCCGGACTATATCGACGCCGGCTGGCTGGCTTTGGCGGCTGGTCGGCCCTGCTATAACCTGGATACCTACCTCATAGATAAAGACACCATTCTGGAATCGTATCACCGGTCTGCCCAAAACGCCGATCTGGCGGTGATCGAAGGGAATCGGGGTCTTTACGACAGTATTGACCGCAAAAGCAAAACCAGTACGGCCGAATTGGCCAAATGGCTGGACTTGCCGGTCATCTTGTGCATCGACGGCACCAAAACCACACGCACAATGGCGGCCGTGGTGCTGGGCTGCATAAATTTTGACCCGGAAGTGAAAATCCGCGGGGTTATTTTGAATCGGGTGGCCGGCAAACGCCACCAGAATAATCTCAAAGACTGCATCGAGCATTACTGCAACATTCCCGTGCTGGGTGCTGTGCCGAAACTTAAGGAACAGCGTTTTCCGGAACGGCATATGGGTTTGGTGCCCACACCCGAGCATGACTGGGCCATGGATTCCATCCAGTCGATTTCTGAAATTGCATCCACCTATCTGGATCTGGGCGCCATTGAAAATATTGCCCATGCGGCAACGGGTCAACAGGGGCGGCCTGCAAAAGAACGGAGTTCCATTGAGGTCACGACAAAGGTATCCGGCGTCCTGAATTCTGATGAAGTCGAACGTGGACCCAGAGTGGGCATCATCCGGGATTCCGCATTTCAGTTCTACTATCCTGAAAATTTGGAAGCGCTCAACCGTGCCGGGGCCGAACTGGTCTTCACGAGCCCACTGGAAGATGAAACGCTTCCCGACGTGAATGCACTTTATATCGGTGGGGGGTTTCCGGAAACCCATGCCCGGGAACTCGCCGAAAGCAAGGCCTATCGCGAGCAGATAAGATCGCTGGTCGAAAAAGGACTGCCCGTCTACGCCGAGTGCGGTGGGTTGATGTACCTGGGGGCCGCACTTCTGCTGAATGAAAAAGCCTATCCCATGGTCAACGTATTCCCCATTGTATTTGACTTCCATCGCAAACCCCAGGGACACGGTTACACGATTGTAAAGGTCACCGGACAGAACCCGTTTTACCCGGTGGGGATGCAGATTAAAGGACATGAATTTCACTATTCCAAAGCTGTCGAGTTCAAGGGCGATAAAAACAGCCTGGCCTTCAGCATGCAGCGCGGTGTCGGCTTGATAGATGGCAAAGACGGCATCTGCCACAAAAATGTTCTGGCCACCTATACCCACATTCATGCGCTGGGGACATCTGCCTGGGCAGGCGCTCTGGTGAAAAAGGCGCAGGCTTTCCGTGATAAATCAGATAGTTTGAATTCAACGTGAGCCCGTCATTACAAATGAGAACCGATTCGGTACCCTCCGATCCAAAGCTTGATGCATACATTCTCGGGGTCGTGACAAACGCACCCCGGCGCATGACCCCGCTTGAACTGAAACAGCGGGTACTGGAAACACGGCCGCTGCAGTGCGGTCAGTTCAAATCAGCCATAAAGCGTCTTGTTCTGCAGAAGGCGCTCGTTTATACCTATCAGTTCGGCAATTCCTTTTTGGAGCTCTCTTTTGAAAAACCGGTTCGTATTGCCGATGCGATGATATTAAAGCCGCCCGCATGTAACTATCAAGCACTACCGCAAGATGTTGTTATCAATATAAAAGCAGGGGCTGCCTTTGGCACAGGCGTCCATCCCACCACCCGTCTCTCTTTGCAAGCGTTGGAAATGGTGTGCAAAGGCAATCCACACTGCATAAACAGTGAAAACAGACAGATTCTGGATATCGGGACCGGTTCGGGGGTGCTGGCGATTGCGGCCATTAAATTGGGTTTTGACAGCGGTGTTGGTATCGATATCGATCCCTGTGCCCGGGTGGAGGCCTTGGAAAATGTGAGGCTGAACAAGCTATGTAAAAAGATAGAAATCTCAGACGATTCGCTTGATTCCATTCAAGGCATTTTTTTTTCAGTCATTGCCAACCTGCGCCTTCCAACCCTGAAAGCCTATTTCAGACGGATGGTTGATTTGATGGACACCAACGGCTTTCTCATTTTGTCCGGTATAAAAACCAAGGAAATTAAGCCACTGCAAAAAGTTTCAGAAAAGCATGGGATGGCGGTTTACTGGGAGGGCATTGAAAAAGAATGGGCCGGGCTGGTCTTGAGCCGACCCTAGGATTTGAAAAGCAATCATGAATAACAAAAAGAAAATGCCCGCATGAAAATCATGCGGGCATTTTCTTTTTGGGATTATTCTTTTTTGGGATGACATTTGGCGCACGTGGTGGGTGCATCCTTGGTCTTGGTTTTCTTGTTGTGTTTTTTATGGCAATCCCGGCAGTTGTCGTGGAGGGCCTCGGCGTGGAATTCCCGGGACAAACGATCCTTTTCTTTCTTTTTAACCTTTTTGTCCTTCCATTCTTTTTTCAGTTCTTTGGGCACCTCGCCGGGTTTTTTGTGGCATTCAATGCATTTTTGTACATCGTCACCCATTTTCAGGTCGTTCAGCGGTTTATTGTCAGCATCGTGATGACAATCTCCGCATTTGGTTCCATATTCTTCACTGTGTTTTTTGTGCGTGAATGTTACAATACTCTTTTTATGGGGATAGTCGTTTTTCATCATTAAAGTGTCAGCCACATCGGTGCCGGCCTGAAGCCCCCCGATGGATCCGGTGACGATGAAAGCGACAACTGCTGCTATAAGTAAGCCCTTTTTCAACATAGCGTCCCTGTGCCTCCTTTCTAACGGTCATTATTTAGTATGTCTACATGCGCCTATTTATTTTGGCAATAATTATCAACTCTCCTCTCAGGTGTCAATGGCAAAGCCCTATCTTTGCCCTATGGTTTACTCTGTCTCAGGCTCCTCGGCCTCCGGTTCCGGATCAACTTTCTTTTTACCGAAGATTTTGGCACCAACGATACTGACTTCGTAAAGAAGCATCATGGGCAGGGCCATCATGACCTGGGTGACAACGTCCGGCGGGGTTAGAATGGCCGCTCCGGCAAAAAACAGAAGCAGGGCATATTTTCGATTTTTCTTTAAAAATTCGACGGATACAATCCCCAGTTTTGCCAAAAAGGTGAGGACCAGGGGAAGTTCGAATACCAGGCCGAAGGCCAAAAGAAGCTTAGACGAAAAACTGAGGTATTCCTTCATGGAAGGCAGCGGTCGGATGGTTTCCGAGGCAAACCCAAGAAAAAATTTGAACCCGAAAGGAAAAACAATGAAATATCCGAACAGTGAGCCGCCCACAAAAAATAGGGTGGAAAGAATAACCACCGGAATCAGCATGCGTTTCTCTTTTTGATAGAGACCCGGGGCGACGAACATCCAGAACTGGTAGATAATTACAGGGGACGCCAGCATGAGGCCCGATATCAGCGCTGACTTCAAAAAGGTGAAAAACGCTTCCGGGAGATTGGTGTAAATGAGCGTTTCGCCGGGCTTCATCACCGCAATGAGCGGGGCGGTGAGAATGTCGAACAGTTTTTCCTTAAAAGCATATGAGCCCGCAAAACCGATGCCCACAGCAATGAAGCTGGTGATGAGCCGGCGTCTCAGTTCTTCCAGGTGTATGGTAAAAGGGAGCTTTTCATCCTTTTTCATCGTGCGTTTTTTCCTCTTCTGTAGGGTCCTGGGTTGGGTCGCTGTCGGTTTGATCGGTTCCTCCAGAAGGGGATTCGCCATCGCTCGCGGTGTTCATTTCATCAAACTCGGTTTTCAAATCGTCCATAGCTTCAGGAGAGCTCTTTCTTTCTTTGAATTCTCCGGCATCCGCCGGGTTCTGGGCATCATCTTCTGTTGAAGCGGGCTTAGGCTCGTAATCTTCAATATTGTCAAAACTGAGGGACTGTTTCATGTCCTTGTTGATGTCATTAATGGTTTCCTTGACCTCGGACAGTCCCGTGTCTGCTTCCATGGACTCCTTGAGGTCACTGGTGGCTTTCTTGAACTCTCCCATGGCACGTCCGAGGGACTTGGCAAGGTCGGGCAGTTTTTTGGGGCCGATAACAATCAGCGCCACCGCTAAAATTAAAATCATTTCCGGCATTCCGATACCGAACATAGTCAGCTCCTTAACGTTGAATTTTTAATTTCCCTTCACCCTGTTACCCGTTAGCTAACAACAGGAGATCCAATAACATCCGGCGGGCCTATTATTCAGGAAAAAATCAAATTTGAAATACATTATATTTCATGATCCTGTCAATATATTATAAATCAGGGTTCAGCACCAGAAAATAGAGTTTTCCGGGGTGCTGCATGTGACCGGCAGCCATTTCAGCGTATGCGCCGTTGCCCCAGAATAGATCTGCCCTGCCGGGACCCTTGATGGCGCCGCCGGTGTCCTGGTTGAGCACGAATGCGCCCAGGTCTTCCCATTGATAGATTTCATTGTAATGATCGAGTTCCGGTTGTTGGGTTTCAATATAGGCCAGGGCTGCCGGCGGGAAGATTTTCCGGTCCAGCGCAATGGAGCGCATGGGTGTCAGTTTGACCTGGATGTATCCGATGGGACCTTCCGCTTCCAGTTTAAAAAAAACATAACTCGGGTTGTAATTGAGCACCCGTTCCACTTCGTCGGGGTGTGCATTGAGGTAGGATCGAATTTTCTGCATCGACATCTCTTCCCTGGCGATCTTATCCTCATCGATCAGCATTCTGCCGATGCTGCGATAGGGATGACCATTGACCATGTGATAGTGGACGTTTAAATATTCACCCGATTCCATGATTATCTTGCCGGATCCTTGTATCTGCAGAAAAAACAGGTCGATGGGGTCACCGACCCAGGCCAGGATTTCGCTACGGTCGTCTAGGACGCCTGTATGGTCTATCTCACTGCGTTCGTAATAGGGTACGATGGCATTGCCGGTATATCTGCCAACAATCCTTTTGCCCTTGAACTCGGGTCCGAAAAGCGACAGATCGATGGTGGTCAGATCATCCGGCCGGGCATATATAGGGTAGCGGCAGGCCGGGGTTTCTACAAGGCTGCCTCTGATGGTGGGTTCGTAGTAGCCGGTAAAGAGCATTTGGCCTTTGCCGTCACTGCCCACGGACTGGTAAAGAATGTAGTGATCTTTGATAAATCGATTCAAGGCCTCCCCGGATGGGTTTGCGTCAATCCGGTTCCGGAAATGTTGCAGTGATTTTTTAAGATGCGCTGCCGTGTAGATATCTTTTCCGAAAAAAAATTTTCTTTCACCGGGGATTCTTGACAGATAGGACAGACTTCCATCGATGCCGGCGATGAGGTCGGTGTAGTCATGCCTGTCCTCAAAAAGGGGATACTTTGAGGCACGGACCCTTTCAAGCGAATTTTCCTTTGTGATTTCAGGCCTGATAAGATGGCTGCAACCGGCTGCCAGGAGAAAAAACATCAGGGCAAGCAGAAGGCCGGTGGTTCCGATGGCTGTACGTGCAGGTGTCATTGATCTTTGTCCAGTTTGATACTTCGGGTTTTGGATTCAACCGTGTTTAGCGTTACAGCGGCGTTTTCATTCCCGGGAGACACCCCCAGGTCTTTGAATTTACGGGCCGAAGTAAAAACACGACGCTCCAGCGACCCCACGACCTGGTTGTAGGTTTTAACACTGCGCTCGATGTCGCGGCCCAGGGTGTTGATATGGCGGCCCATGGTCGCAAGCCGTTCAAACAACTCGGATCCAAGGACACTGATCTGGCGCGCATTCTCGGTCATTTTTTCCTGCTGCCAACCGAAAGCAACGGTTTTTAGCAGTGAAATCAATGTGGTTGGCGTGGCCAGCACGACACCGTCCTTCACACCTCTTTCAATGAGTTTGGGGTTTTGAGCCAGGGCAGCTGCAAAAAAGTTTTCACCGGGAATAAAAAGGACCACAAACTCGGGTGTCGCTTCGAATTGAGCCCAGTAGGCTTTCTGGGCCAACTTTTTGATATGGGCGGCCACCTGCCGGGCATGGGCATTCAGCTTTTCTTCGCGCGCTTCCTCGGTCNNNTGGGCATTCAGCTTTTCTTCGCGCGCTTCCTCGGTCTCGGCTTCAAGTGCCTCCAGATAGGCGAACAGGGGCACTTTGGCATCGATAATGATGTGTCGATGGCCGGGAAGGTGAACAACCATATCCGGCCGCAGAAGCCCCTCTTCCGACGGCTTCGACATTTGCTCAAAAAAATCGCAATGGTTCTGCATCCCGGCCATTTCGGCGACCCGTTTCAGGGTAATCTCACCCCAGCGTCCACGTACGTGGGGAACCCGCAGGGCATTGACCAGTTTTCCGGTCTCTTTCTGCAGAATTTCCTGGGTCTGGATAAGGGATTCAACCTGTTGCGAAAGCCCTCCATAGGCGTTTTCCCTCGATCTTTCCATGGCTTGAATCTGCCGGTCATAGCGGTCGAGAACTTCTTTTAACGGTTGTATGGTTTCCCGGACCGCCTTTTCACGGGAATCGAAATCCGTTCTGGCGGAATCCAGATATTTGGAGAAAGTGGCCTGGGCCAGATCGATGAAGGTCTGGTTGTTTTGCCTGAGGGCATCTGCGGATATAATCCTGTGGGTTTCGGTAAGTCCGCTGCGGAGATCTTTGAGCAGGCTGGATTTTTCATCAAAGGCCTTGCGCTCAATCTCCACCGTGGCTTCCAACGTGGCCTGATGGGCTTTAAGGTTGGAGATGGTCGTGTGTAACACTTCTATTTTATTTTCTTTATTTTGAAGCAAAGCTTCGACTGCCCGCAGGTGATCCAGTCGGCCAACGGCTGCGGCATTATTTTGTGACATTTCCATCAGATCGTTTCGCGTGGTTACCAGTTCAGCCTGCTGCGTATTCATTACTGATTTCAAATCAAGAATTTCATCCGTGCGCATTTGCGCATTTGCTGAAATCGATGCAATTTGGGCCTCGCGTTCGCTCCGCGCAGCAATGAGACGGGATCTGGTAAACAGCCAGCCAAATAGGACACCCAGGGCAGTGCCAGAACAGAAAACAAGGATATATTCCAGGTAATAAGGGTCTAATTTTTCAAACATATGTATAGATTTAGGCTATTAATAATTAATCACGAAAGCACGAAATATTGAAAACACGAAAAAAAATAGGGATGAATTTGAAAATATTTCAAGAGAAACATTCAATCCTGATCCCGGACAAATATCCCGCTCTTTCCGCCGGTTTTTTTTAAGAGCGATATCCCGGAAATGGTCATCTGTTTATCGTAGGATTTGCACATATCGTAAATCGTCAGTGCGGCAATGGACACGGCGGTGAGCGCTTCCATTTCGACACCGGTCTGATCGACGATGCGAACGGTGGCTTCAATGCGGACCGCATTATCAGCCGGGTCCGGAAAAAAATCGACCTGCACATGGGTGATGTTGAGGGGGTGGCACATGGGGATCAAGGCAGAGGTTTTTTTTGCCGCCATGATGCCGGCAATACGGGCGGTTTCGAGTACGTTGCCTTTTTTAGCCGTCTGGGTCATAATCGCGGCAAATGTTTCGGCGGTCATGGAGATATGGCCCTGGGCCTTTGCGGTGCGGCTGGTGGTTTTTTTTGCGGTGACGTCCACCATCCTCACCTGCCCCTTT